>JAFGSO010000521.1 GCA_016934605.1 Calditrichota bacterium
GGACCGTATCTGGTAAGAACTGAAAGGCAGGATAAAGCTCCGGCACATCCCGAAATTCTCCTGACGGCTAGCTATGATTTTTATGCCAGCAAACCGTATTTCATATTCTATTCCGAAATGGAGGTAATAAGGGATGTCTGGCTATCGTTGCTGCGAAATGATGAAATGACCATGGATAGTCTATTCACCCATGTGGCGTTTCAAAGGCCGGATGGAGAGATAGTCGACCTTCCTTTTGATAAACGGTATGAGATTCTGAAAAAAAAGCCACTGGAAAATGATGCTCCATGGCTCTGTTTCTATCATTCAGACAGCGGTCATGCCTTTGGTAGTATCCGGCTAAAATATGATAACACCAATCGTTTCGGAGAATCCTCCCCCACCTGGTTGCCACACACAAAGATCAGCGATGGAGCGGAAGGTGGAAAATACTGGAATCGCAGATTGATCCATGAACATCTGATTCATGTTCCGGAAGGAAATCGCTACGTGGAAAGGAATGCTTACCTGGTTTTTAGGATCGAAAAAAATGAAAAATTTAAGTCCATCCTTCTTGAGGCCAGACTATTACAGAACCCCTTATGGGTGAACGTGATTCCGTATTAATAATATTTGAAATGAAAAAAGAGGATTTTATGAGTGAAAAAATAAGCCGACGGAAATTTATCAGCTTGGGTACAGCTGCGGCGGCAGGTATTACTTTAACAATGCCCGCCTTCAGTTCAGGATTTCAGAAGAAATCTACTGGTGATACTTTGAATCTTGGAATTATCGGTATAGGTGATCGCGGAGAATGGATGGTATATATCCTGAAAAATATCCCGGGTATTCATGTAACAGCCTGCTGTGATATACTGCCAGGCCATCTGGAAGCAGGATTAAAACAGGCAGAATCCGGGGCCAAAGGATATAAGGATTACCGGAAAATGCTGGAAAATAAAGATCTGGACGGCATAATTATCGCAACACCTCTCCATTTGCATTTTCAGATGGCTAAAGATGCTTTGGATGCAGATAAGCATGTCTTTTGTGAAAAAACAATGACTTATAATATCGAACAGGCACTGTTATTGGAAAAAGCTGTAAAATCATCGGGCAAAATCTTCCAGGTAGGCTACCAGACACGCTCCAATCCGCTGTTCGCTGAGATTCATGAAATGATTAACAACGGTTATCTGGGTGCATTAACTCATGTGCGCTGCAATTATCACAGGAATGGAGACTGGCGTCGGCCGGTCCCCGATCCGAGTCTGGAACGTCTGATTAACTGGAGGATGTATCGGGAATACTCTGGTGGATTGATGGCTGAGCTCTGCTCTCATCATATCGACATTACCAACTGGATGATGGATAGCCATCCGCTCAGGGTCGTGGGTATTGGGGGCATTGATTACTGGAAAGACGACCGGGAGACCTTCGATAATGTGAATACGGTTTATGAATATCCAAATGGTGTGAAAGCAATTTTTACATCCATCACAACCAATGCCCATTATGGCGTTTCCCTGCAATACATGGGGACAAAGGGGACAATAGAAATCTCTGCTGAAGAGGGACAAAAAGCCCGTTTTTATCCCGAACAAAAATTTATAGAGAGCGAGGCAAACCCAGATTCTGCTGCTGGTGTATATGCTGTGACAGCCGCTACATATCAGGTCTGGAAAAAAGGGAAAGGAACCGAAATCAAGGTGGATAATCAGCCAGAAGGTGATGAGGAGACAACAGGACTGGCTTTCAAACACTTTGCGGATTGTATCCGAAATAATAAGACGCCGGTGTCTAATGCCAAAACAGGCCGCCGTGCTGCAATAGCGGTGCATATGGGAATAAACGCCATGCGGAATGGTACCATTGAACACTGGCAGCAGGGATATGGGAGTTGACCTGTAACGTTCAGTTGAGCTATGTCATTTCGGAATTAATAAAGAGGGATATATGCAGACATTTTCCCAAAATACATTTCTATTAATTGTCTGTACTTTAATCCTTTTTCAGATGTCAATGGCTGGAGAAATTAGATGGAAAGCAAGTGGTGAAAAAGGATTGATTGTCGCTGGTAAACCAGAAGCGGTAGGGGCCGGAATTGAGATTCTGCAAGCCGGCGGTAATGCCGCTGATGCAGGGACTGCGGCTCTTCTGATATTGAGCGTGAAACATATCGGGGCGTTTTGCATCGGTGGTGAGGTCCCTGCGATTTTCTACGATGCTGAAAATAGCGATGTTAAAGTTCTTTCCGGACAGGGAGCGGCACCATTGGATCCCAATGCAATTGATTGGTATCTCAACTATGGGATTCCGGGCAGCAGTATAAAGGCTGCTGCTGTACCCGCAGTGATTGATTTATGTGTAACCATGTTACAGAAGTATGGCACTATCTCTTTTGAAGCGGCCGTTGATCCTACTCTTGGTATATTAGATGCCGGCGGACCAAGCTGGTATATTGATACTTCTGACGGCGACACGGTGGAGACCGGAAGAAACTGGTATGCGGATCTGGCCGGTACTTTACGGAAATTAGTGGAAGCTGAAAATAGAGCTATTGGTAACAGGGTTGATAATTTGCAGGCAGTTTCAAACCGGTTTTACCGAGGTGATATCGCTGATGAACTGGATGCCTGGTATCGGGAGAAGGACGGATTTCTCAGAAAAAAAGACTTAATTTCTCATGTGACTCACATCGAAGAGCCGCTAGAGGTAGAATATCATGGATACACCGTTCACAAATGTGGTCCATGGACTCAGGGACCTTATTTGCTCCAGACTCTGCAGCTGCTGAAAGAATTTGATCTTCGAAAAATGGGGCATCTTTCAGCAGATTATATCCATACTGTAACTGAATCTATGAAACTGGCGCTGGCGGACCGCGATACTTATTATGGTGATCCATTATTCTCAAACATCCCGATGGCGATTTTATTATCTGATCATTACAGCGATATTCGGCGACCTTTGATTGATATGAAAAAAGCATCCGAGGAAGTTATTCCGGGAGATCCTTATAAGATGCAATCACGCATTAAGCTTCAGTCTCCGCGAACAGGGCAGGGTGGAACAACCACGCTTTGCGTTTCGGATCGATGGGGAAATGTCCTTGCTGCTACTCCCAGCGGTTTGGGGAGTACGGCCGGATCGGGCGGTAAAACCGGTATAATTCATGGCACCCGGCTGGTCAGTCTGAATAATTGGAAAGGACATCCCAATTGCATTGATGCAGGAAAACGTCCCCGCATCACTCTTACACCCACTCTCATCATGAAAGATAATAAACCAATGATGGCTATTAGTATCGCAGGGGGAGATTTACAGGATCAGGTGGCTTTACAGCTTTTGCTGGATAACATCGAGTTTGGAATGTCCCCAGATGAAGCATTAAAGGCTCCACGGTTTGCCACCGGCCACCATATCGGTTCATTCGGTCAGGATGCGCCAGATATTGCCAGTCTTAGATTGCAGTTAAAAATATCTGAGAAAGTTGCGGATGAATTGCGAAGTAGGGGACATCAGATACAAATCAGGGAAGGAGGCATCGGCGGTGCAGCTATGTTATTTATCGATCCTGAATCAGGACACATGTTCGGTGCCGCTGCCGCTGCGGGTAGTGTTGACTAAGAATTAAAACTTCACAGGGGGCAACAGGAGATTTTCATGAATTTCAGATCAAAAATCATTGTATTGATAATTTTATCGGGATTAAATTTTTATGGTCTTATAGCAGAAACGTCTTTTAAAAATCCTCGAGTAGGTATTGTGATCAGTAAGACCAGTTTTCAGCATCGCTGGGGTGTAACCCAGATGTCCGCCCATGGATGGGCGGCGGTGCTGAATCTAGCGGGAATTCCTTATGACTGTCTTTTTCTTTCTGATTTAGCGGATAATGATCTGACCTCTTATGATGCATTGATCCTAGGTCAGTGTGGTTATGTAGGAGATAGTCTCTATCGGGAGCTGATTTCTGTATTCCAAATCTATCTGGACAATGGAGGAAATCTGATTATCGACGGGCCTTTTGCAGTGAACGACCAGGATGCAAAAGAACGTGATCATTCAGCACTGGATAATTTGCTGGGGATTCAGAATGTTGGATTCCATGGTGGTTCAGAATTCAGGATCAAGGTGACGGATAACACCCATTATGTAACCCGAATGCTGGAAAGAAAACAGTATGTTACACAACACCTTGCCAACGGATTAAATATACTCAAATTTCAAAAAAATGGACAGGAATTATTGGTAAATACGGATGAAAAGGAGTCCTATCCATTTTTATCCGTTAAGGATTCGGGAAAGAACCGAATCGCAGTGGTCAGTGATTTCAGCACCTGGGCCGGGGCCCCCTCTTTTTTCCGCAATGTACCGCCCCAGGTTTTTTATGCCAACCTGTTATTCGATATTCTGCCGCGGGTGGTTCAATGGGCTATTTATGGTGATCTTCAAAATCCATTTCCAGTGTTGCAGATATCCAATGCGAATTTAACGGCAATCATCCGGTTGGATGCTGATGCTAGCGGTAATCTGGATGCACAGATTAAAACTATTCATTATCTGGTGGATCTGGCTGAAGCTACCGGTGTAGTGCCGGTATATGCCTGGGTTTCAAGTGATGCTACGAAAGCTGGTTGGCAGGATCTCGCGCCTCTGGGTAAAATGATCGAAGAAGTGGGCGGCGAAATCGGTACTCACAGCAAATTTCATCGTATTGACCGGAATATGACTCCTGAACGCTGGAAAGAAGAACTGGATGAAGCTATCGAAGAAATTGAATTTAATATGCGTGATTATGGATATGATGTTGGGGATGTCAAATTTTTCATAAATCCCGGTAATACGATTCATATGGATGATTATAAGGAAGTCGCCAAAAGATTCTCCTTCTATATGACCCATGGATTTGAACAGGATATGCCGCTGGGGTTCGGTAATCTGACCTGGTATACTGATGAGAATCCCAATTTTGTTGTGATCGAAAATAATCCTTCTCCCGATTACCAGTGGTTTTATGATCCGACATGGAGTTATACCACTCAGCAAATCACTGCATATGAAGAGGCGATATTTGATCATATGTTCCAGAATATAGGTCGTGGTGTGATTTTTAATGAAATGTGGCACGATTACTCGATCACTTCCCAGGCACAATATGGTAAGGATCGAATCATGAACGAAAATAATATTGCCATGTACGATGCCATGCGGGCCAAATTTGCTACAAATGATATCTATGCTCCGCAACCTGAAGAACTGGGGAATAAACTAAGAGCCATGTCACAATGGAATTATGAGTGGAAACTTGCCGCCAATAAAATCAATTTAACGCTGGATCTCTCAGACGTTTTGTTGGATACCGTTTCAGAATTCACAGGGGGTATGGGTATTCGGATAAATAATACAAATGATTATATACAGA
>JAFGSO010000522.1 GCA_016934605.1 Calditrichota bacterium
CCGCCTTTTCAAAAATCATTTTTCTATAAAACGGCGTGAAAAAAAGAACAGAATTCATTACATTAATCCGTGTTAGACTTTTAAAAAGGTAAATTTCCATGAATCAGTTACTGAAAGAACTTGGACAAAATCTGATAGAAGGCAATCGCGAAGAGGTTGAAAGGTTAACAATAAAAGCGCTTGAAAATAAAATATCCCCGGAGGAAATTTTAAATGAGGGAATGTTGCCGGCAATGGATATTGTGGGAAAGAAATTCAGGGATTACGAGTTTTTCCTTCCTGAAGTCCTGGTGGCAGCACGGGCCATGAAGGGAGGTATGGCAATCATTCAACCTCTTCTTTCACAAAGTGGTATAGAACCGGTTGGTAAAGTTATGCTGGGAACAGTGAGAGGCGATCTGCATGATATCGGAAAAAATCTGGTGGGAATGATGCTCCAGGGCGCAGGTTTTGAAGTTGTTGACCTGGGAATTGATGTCACTCCTGAAAAATTTGTTGAAATGTCCAGAAAACATTCTGTTCAATTAATTGGACTTTCAGCACTCTTAACAACAACCATGGGTGCCATGCAAGATACAATTCAGGCGTTTATTGATAATAATTATCGGGAAAATGTAAAAATTATTGTGGGTGGAGCACCCGTTACAGATGAATATGCCAGGAAAATCGGGGCAGATGGCTATGCCCTGGATGCTCCCGCTGCGGTGGAACTGGCAAAAACTCTGATTGAAAATTGAAATTTATTTAAATTTCATGCATTTGGAAAGTATTCAACCATGCAGTTGACTTTCTGGGACTGGTTAATAATCGCTGCTTATTTGCTCTTTGCTCTCGCAGTTGCTGTCATCTATGTCCGTCGAGCCAGTAGGGGAATGGATGAATTTTTTGTGTCCGGAAGATCTTTACCCTGGTGGCTTCTGGGCACATCCATGGTGGCGACAACCTTCAGCACCGATACTCCCAATCTCATCACAAATCTGGTCAGAGAAAATGGTGTGGCCTACAACTGGATCTGGTGGTCCTTTCTGGTAACAGGTATGCTAACCGTATTTTTTTATGCTCGCTTGTGGCGACGCTCCAAAGTCTTGACTGATCTGGAATTTTATGAGATCCGCTATTCCGGAAAATCGGCAGCAATTGTCCGGGGTTTCAGGGCTTTATATCTGGGCCTGTTCTTTAATTGTGTAATTATGGCTACCGTGACACTGGCTGCAGCTAAAATTGCCAATATTCTATTCGGCTGGACCAGGCTGGAAACGGTGTTATACGGTTCAGTGGCTGCTATCCTGTTTTCTGTTTTATCTGGACTGTGGGGAGTGGTGGTGACTGATCTGATTCAGTTTTTGATGGCCATGACCGGTGCGATTGCTGCCGCTTATTTCTCCCTGCAGCAAGATGCAGTGGGGGGATTGGATGGCCTGGTCTCCCGCCTGGATAAATCCACCCTGAATCTTTTTCCGGATTTCGGGAACTGGGAGTTGACTCTGATTATTTTTATTGTACCGCTTACCATTCAGTGGTGGTCTGTCTGGTATCCCGGCGCCGAACCCGGAGGCGGCAGTTTTATCGCCCAACGTATGCTGGCTGCAAAGGATGAGAAGCATTCGTTTGCAGCAACCCTGTGGTTTAATGTGGCTCACTACAGCGTCCGCCCTTGGCCGTGGCTGCTGGTCGGTTTGTGCTCCATACTGGTTTATCCCACTCTGCAGGATATACAAAGAGCTTTTCCGCATGTCAGTCCCCATCTCATTGGCCACGATATGGCTTATCCTGCCATGCTTATTTTTCTTCCGGCAGGATTTAAAGGAATCATGGTCGCTTCTCTGGCTGCAGCCTATCTGTCCACCATGGATACCAGCCTGAACTGGGGCGCCTCCTATTTGGTCCACGATTTTTATCGCAGATTTATAAAACCGGAGGCCAGTCAGAAACATTATGTGCTGATTTCCCGAGTAGTAACCACGGCTCTGATGATCCTGGCCGCACTCCTTATGTTCCTTCTTGTGTCTGCCCGGGAAAGCTTCGAATTATTGCTGTCAATCGGTGCCGGAACAGGTCTGATTTATATTCTCCGCTGGTTCTGGTGGCGGATAAATGCCTGGAGCGAAATCGCTGCCATGATCAGTTCTTTTCTGATCGCCCTGTCGTTTTTTATCCTCAGAAAAGGCGGTACGGATGTTCCCGCACATGTCGTGCTGATTGTCAGCGTTGCCGCAACAACTATCATCTGGATTCTGGTAACCTTTGCAACCAGGCCTACCGATTTTAAAACCTTGAGCAGTTTCTATCGCCTGATCAGACCTTTCGGAAGAGGCTGGCTTCCGATAAGAGAAAAGCTGGATATAGGACCCTCACCAGATAGTTTTGCGCACAGCCTGCTGGGATGGATCCTGGGGTGTCTGTTGGTTTATTCGGCTTTATTCGGTATGGGTAATTTGCTTTACGGGAAATTGAATCTTGCAGTGATATGCGCTGTACCGTTTCTAATCAGTGGAGTAGGGCTGACATGGCTCATCCGTCACATGTTGAAATCAGAAAAGGATATGAATTCAGATGAAAAGAAGACGTTATAATTTTTAAACCAAACCTCATGGAGAATTTTCCATTATGACTTCCAAAGAAAGAGTATTGCAAGCCGTCAATCATAAGACAGCCGACCGGGTTGCTATCACTTTTGATGCTGAAAAGGAAGTTTATGAGATGCTATATAAAAACCTTAATTTGAAGACCAAGGAAGCATTGTTCGATTATCTTGGAGTCGATACCTGGATGATTCTTCCCAGAAATTTTATATATCCGGATGAAGATCTGGATAAAGAGGAAAAAACCTCGATCTGGGGATATAAAGCCCGGGTTACTCCCTATTCCGGGGGAACATATGATGAGCTATATCACAGCTCCTTGGCCGGCAAAGATGAGATTGATGATATCCGTAATCACCACTGGCCGGCAGATGACACAGTCGGTTTCGAACATTTTCCGCAAGAAATTGCTGCCCATCAGGATAGAGCTATTCTGGGTGTTTTTACCTGGGGAGCGTATTTTATTGCCACTCACGTCCGTGGACTGGAAAACCTGATGATGGATTTTGCCCTGCGTAAAAAATATGCCGAATACCTTATAAATACCATCGCAGAAAAAAGCATGGTTTATCTGAATACCATGCTGGAAGATTATGGAGCTGGAATTGATATTGTTTATATGGCAGATGATTACTGCTCCCAGCAGGGACCCCTGTTCAGCCCGGCGGATTTCCGGAAACTCGTCATGCCGTATTTAACAAAAATGGTGGAGCTTACTC
>JAFGSO010000094.1 GCA_016934605.1 Calditrichota bacterium
AGATTATACCACATCCGTTCTTCCATTTCAACCAGATGGATATCTTTGGTTGGTGCGATCCTGGCTTTTTTTAATTGTATTTCTGCACCAAAATTCAACAGGATAGATTGTGCATATCCCAGGGCGATCCCGGCAGTGTTTCCATCCACGCCATCCACTGCTACGAAAATCTGTGGTTTCAGGTTTCTTTTCAGTTCTTTGCTGAAATTTTCCGGAATAACCAGGGTTATCTGACTTTTCCAGGCCTGCATGTTGTCATCTATTGAAGAAATATCGCTACGGTGGTCAACCAGGTCAAAACGTTCGGTTTGTGCGAATGCACGGATAATTTCACGGCTTATATATGAATTGTCATGATCGATTATGTTCAGTTTGATATGTTTTACGTCGGTTGTTATGGCATAGGACAGGATGAAAAGCTGAACAATGGGAACCAGAAAGATTATTCCCAGCATCGGCGGATCCCTGAAAATTTGTCGAAATTCTTTCCGGATCATTTGCAGTATACGTTTCATATCAATCTTCCAGTGTTATTTCAAATTTTCGGATGGAGATAACCAGGAGAACCAGAGACATAATCAGAAGAAATATTGTGGGTTGCAGAAGATGCATCAGATTGCTTCCTTTTAAAATGATGCCCCGTGCAATGAACAGATAGTATTTTGCCGGAACCAGATAGGTAAAGTATTGGAGAATCTCTGGCATGGAAGCAATGGGAAAGATAAAACCCGAAAGCATAAAAGTGGGAAGCAGGGTGGATATAAGTGCTATCATCATGGCAACCTGCTGGGTCCTGGCAATGGTAGAAATCATCAAACCCAGACTGAGAGCCGTAAGAATATAAAGAGTCGATAGAACCAGTAACAGGATAATACTGCCCCGGAAAGGCACACCAAAGAGGAAAATACCAATAAGCAGGATAATGACACCAATGGCGAAAGCCAGGAAAATATACGGCAGCACTTTTCCCAGAATAATCTGATAAGATTTGATTGGCGATACCAGAATCTGTTCCAGAGTTCCGGTCTCTTTTTCCCGAGTGATGGTGATGCTGGTGAGCATGGCTGAAATCATGACCAGCAGCAAGGCGATGATTCCGGGAACGAAAAAATAGGTGCTTTTTTTATCAGGATTAAAGAAAATTGTACTTCTCACTTCGAATGGCAATGCTTCTATTCTGTTATGGCTCTGGTTGAAAATCCGAATAGTCTGTGCAATGTAATTTCTGATGGTAGTAGCCGCATTGGCGTCAGATGCATCAACAATAAACTGAACGGGAGTGGAACGGTGTCGCTGGAGTTGCCGGTTGAAATCATGTGGGATAACCATAACGGCATGTGCCTGTCGGGCTTTAAAAAGTGTTTCTATCTGTTCGATGCTGCCGTCAAAATAAAACGGTCTGAAGTAATGGCTGCCCCTGAACTGGTCAATTAAATGATGTGAGGAGAGCGAACGGTTGAAATCGATAACAGCAAGATTTACCTGCTGGATTTCCATTTTCAGGGCATAGCCGAACATAATCAGCTGTAAAATGGGCATCAGAAAAAGTATGACCAGAGACCTGGGGTCACGTATAATATGAAAAAATTCCTTTTTAGCGAACGAGCTTATTACTGATCTTTTTGGCACCATCTGTTCGTTTCCTATCCCGCCCGGTTTTCGGGGGATTGGGTTTCTTCTTTCATGAGGTCAATGAATACTTGCTGGATGGAATCCCGCTGGTGATGTTTTTTCAAATTCCGGGGAGTATCCAGAGCAATGATGGATCCGGCACTCATGATGGAAATACGGTTACAATATTCTGCTTCATCCATAAAATGTGTGGTAACAAAGATAGTTATCCCCTTGGCAGCGGACTGATGGATTACCTCCCAGAACTCCCGTCGGGAAGCCGGATCTACGCCGGAAGTCGGTTCATCCAGGAATACGATAGGCGGATCGTGCAACATGGCCGTGCCCAGTGCCAGACCCTGTTTGAATCCGGGTGGTAAATCTGCCGTCATGGAATTGGCCCAGCGGATGAGATTCAGTTCTTTCAGTATCCGGATTTTCTTCTCTTTCACTTCAGCAGGGGATAGTCCATATATACCGCCATAGAAGTCGATATTTTCACTTATGGTTAAGTCGTTATACAGTGAAAACTTTTGACTCATATATCCGATGTTTTGTTTGATCTTTTCGCTTTCTGTCCGGATGTCAAAACCGGCTACGTGTCCCATCCCGCCTGTTGGAACCAGCAGGCCGCACAACATCCGAATCATGGTGGTTTTTCCGGCGCCGTTAGCTCCCAGAAATCCGAAGATTTCTCCCCGATTCACCTCGATGCTGACACGGTCTACAGCAGTAAAATCTCCGAATTTACGTGTCAGATTTTCTGTTTTGACGGCTGTTTCGTTCAAGATCGGTTTTCCTGTTTTATCAGATACATGAATACATCCTCAATGCTGGGAGATTCTTTTTTCCAGTGTTGCAGATTTTTATCTGTCTGTTCTTTCCACTTTTGCCAGATCTGCTCCTCCGGCTCCTCCTCGAAACTGACGTGAACGGCGCTGCCGAAAAGTTGAGTAGAATGTATTTTTTTCTGCGCATCAAAAAACGAGCGGAGTTGCCTCATATTTTCTCCTTCCAGACGGTAGAGCGGGTAGGGATAGCTTTTCTTAATCTCTTCCGGAGGTCCGCTGGTGATAATTTCACCTTTATACATGAAAGCCACCCGGTCACATAGTTCCGCTTCTTCCATATAGGCTGTTGAAACAAATATGGTGGTTCCTTCTTCCCGGATTGATTTCAGAATGTCCCAGAATTCTGCACGCGACAGGGGATCTACCCCGAAGGTTGGCTCATCCAGCACCAGGATTTCCGGTGTATGAATCAGTGAACAGGAAAGGGCCAGTTTTTGCTTCATACCCCCGGACAAAGCACCTGCCAGTCTGTTCCGGAAAGGCTTCAATCTGGAAAATTCATACAGGCGCTGCAGTCTCTTCTCGCGTTCATCAGCGGGTACCTGAAAAAGATCGGCAAAAAATTCAAGATTCTGTGTTACGCTAAGATCCTGATAAAGGGAAAATCGCTGGGGCATGTAACCGATGATTTTTCGGATTTCCATATAGTCATTAGAAGAGTCGCGGTTCATTACCCGGATGTGTCCGCTGGTAGGTTTCAAAAGTGTACAAATAGAGCGCATCAGGGTGGTTTTTCCGGCACCGTCCGGACCGATCAGTCCAAAGAGTTCGCCCTTTTCTACCTGCAAACTAACATCCTTAACAGCCTCGACTTCTCCGTAATTTCTTTTAAAATTTTTTATTTCAATTGCCTGCATATTATTTCATGATCCTCTCTACTATCACCTCAACCGGCATGCCGTGTTTCAGGATTCGCTCCTCATTGGGAACTATTACTTTAACCGCGTAAACCAGCGATGTTCGGGTTTCTGGCGTTAAGATGGTTTTGGGAGTAAATTCCGCTCTGGAGCTGATCCATGAAATGCTTCCGCTTAATTCCCTGGCGGTCCCGTCAGGCTTTATCTTCACTCTCTGCCCGGTTTGAATATGGGGTAGCATAGTCTCTGAAACATAAATTTTTACCCACATCTCGGTCAGGTCGATTATTTCCATAAGAGGAGAGTAGGGGGGGACAGCTTCACTCTCTTCGTAATATTTATCGGTTATAGTCCCTGAAAGTGGTGATATAATCGTTGCATCATTCATCTTTTTCAGAACGGTTTGTAGCTGTGCTTCAGCCTGAATATTTTTTGCAGCAATCGCATCCACCTGTTGTCGGGCAGAGGTAACGGAAGATTCTGCCTTTTGCAGCTGATTTCGCAAATCGTCCACAGTCTGCTGGGATACAGATTCATTTTTCAGCAGTGACTGAAACCTTTCAAATTTTTCGTGGATGTAGTCATAATCTTTTTTGGCCCTTTCGAGTTGAGTCAGCGCTATTCCCTTCTGGTTACTTATTTCTTTTTTTACACCAAGAAGATTTTGCTTCTGGAATTTCAATTCCGTAGTATCAATAACGGCAAGCAACTGGCCTTTTTCAACCGTATCACCGATTTCTGCGAAAAGTGAGAGAATTTCGCCTCCTGTCAGAGCCGGAACCTCAACCGCCGTACCTTCGATTATACCGGTAAATGTATGAGGTTTATTGCTGTTTCCGGAGCAGGAAAAAAGAAATAATACAATAATTGCAGGAAAAGTGAATTTATGGTGCATCGTATTCCTCTAAGTTTTTTGTCTGATTTTATTCCATCCGATATTTTATCTGACCGGTAGCATAGTCCATGAAGGCAGCGTCCTGTCTCCATTTAGCGTAACTTTGCTGCAGTCGGAGTTCGGCAGAGGTCAGGGCATTCTCAGCGTCATTCAAATCCAAGGTGGTAGCCAGCCCCTGATTGAATTTTTCTCTGACGATCCGGTATCGTTCTTTTTCCTGATCCACCAGTCGTTTTAAAAAAGCAATCTGATCAATATCGCTCTGCAGATTTGCATATGCATCTTCGACCTGCTGGTTTATTTTGTCCAGCAGCTTTTTTTCGTCAAGTGTCATCA
>JAFGSO010000095.1 GCA_016934605.1 Calditrichota bacterium
CCCACTCTGTCTGCCGGTGATTCCTATTATAATCCCATGGGATACTGGAATGGTCCGGTGTGGGTGCAATGGCAGTATCTGATTTTCAGGGGATTACTGAATTACGGATATACCGATCTGGCCAGAGATCTTGCCAGCCGGATTATAGATCAGGTTATATACCAGTTAAAGGAAAATCACTGGTTCTGGGAATTGTATAGTCCTGATGACAGGCAAGCCGGATGGCATAAAACTTACATCTGGACGGGTTTAGTAGCCCGAATGCTGATCGATCTGGATTCGCTGGCTACGCCGATGTTGCGCGAGGAAGTATATATTGCGAAAAGTGTTGATTTAATGCAGAATTATCCGAATCCTTTTAATTCTTTCACCCGGATTCCATTTTACCTTCCGAAACGACATCAGGTAAGTGTAAGGATTTATGATGTTAACGGCAAGTTAATTGAAACATTACCAGAAAAGATTTTTGGTCCGGGTCACCATAATCTGGTTTGGAAAGGAACTAATAGCAGGGGAGATCAGGTAGCCAGCGGAATCTATTTTTATGAAATCCAATGGAGTGGCGGAAAACAGGTGCGAAAAATGATAATGTTGCGTTGAAAGGTGATGCACACATTCCGCCGCTACGCGGCTTGGAGGGTAATAATTTTTCAATTCAAGCTCTAAACATTAGTTTTTATTTTCAAAATTGATTCGTTCTTTTTCCTCTTCAAAATCAGGAAGTTCTGTATTATAAAAAAGATGCAATGACTATTTTTTGATAAACCAAGCCCCGTAGGGCGAAATGTCTGTAGCCAATTGTAGGAACGAGATGATATAAACCGCGTAGCGGTGACATGTTACAGTTTGATATGTCTGGGGGACCTGTTGTCCTCCCAACATTCCGCCACTCCGCGGCTCGGGGGTTAAAAATGAGAATGAGTTATTTTTACATGGGTGGTTGAAAAAACCACGATCCATCGTTTAATTTTTCAGTTTTAGAACGATTAAATCAAATTATAAAACCAAGCCCCGTAGGGGCGAAATGTCTGTAGCCGAATGTAAGAAAAAGATGATATAAACCGCGTAGCGGTGACATGTTATAGTTTGATATATCTGGGTGACATGTTGTCCTGCCAACATTCCGCCACTACGTGGCTTTGATGGTTTTATGTGTTTCACGATGCTACACACATTCCGCCGTTACGCGGCTTGGAGGGTAATAATTTTTCAATTCAAGCTCTAAACATTAGTTTTTATTTTCAAAATTGATTCGTTCTTTTTCCTCTTAAAAATCATTAGTTTCTGTATTATAAAAGAGATGAAATGACTATTTTTTGATAAACCAAGCCCCGTAGGGCGAAATGTCTGTAGCCAATTGTAGGAACGAGATGATATAAACCGCCTAGCGGTGACATGTTACAGATGCTACACACATTCCGCCGCTACGCGGCTTGGAGGGTAATAATTTTTCAATTCAAGCTCTAAATATTAGTTTTTTTTCAAAATCAGGAAGTTCTGTATTATAAAAAAGATGCAATGACTATTTTTTGATAAACCAAGCCCCGTAGGGGCGAAATGTCTGTAGCCGAATGTAAGAAAAAGATGATATAAACCGCGTAGCGGTGACATGTTTATAGAAAATTCAATCATTAAAAGCGAGGACCTATCCATGCTCCACAAAATTATCTTGATTTTTTCCATGATATTTTTCATTTTTATCGGAATTCTTCCTGCACAAAAGCCAGATGAACAAACTGCCGATACTTCCTCTCTATCCCTGCAGGAACTGTTGACTACTTTTCCCTCGGGAAGATATACGCCCCATGGCTACATCGATAATCCATATCATAGTATGGTTCTGAATCGAAGCGGAGTCATCCGGTCCGTTCCTCCGCTGGGATTCGGTTTCTGGCAAAGACAATTCCAGGGCAGTTACGCGGAAGGACCGCGGGATTATCTGAATTATCTGTCTTTGCTCCAGGTAAGTATCAGGATGGATGATATAAACCTGATTCATTCAGATGATTTTAAAAGGCACAATATCGATCTGTACTCAGGCTATCATACAAAAAATGTGATGAGTTACGACTGGAATTTCCGGAATATCAATTTTAGCCTGGCCTATTTTTTGGCCGATGAAAACAGCCTGGTATGCCGTGTGTCATTGGAAAATACGGATAGTCGTGAGAAAACCGTTGAACTGGCGGCAACGAATATATATGGTTTATGGGAAATAAAATGGTGGGGGAGTAATGGACTCACTTCCCGGTATGTTGACGATCAGGGCGTAAATGTTAGCAAAATCTGGGCATACGGAGATATATTCGCTGTCGGCTCGGACTGGACTCCCGATTCTTACCAGGTCTTTTTTTCTGCAGAGGAATGGAAAACCTGGGTGGAAAACCCGAAGAAAATTTCTGCCGGAAAGGAAATATTCCGGAAAGGAAGAGGACCGGTTCATTCAAGTCAATCTTTTAAAATCGTCCTCCCCGCCGCCGGTGAGGAAATCGGATATATTTATCTCTGCCGGGGTAAAAATGAAAAAGATGCAATTTCCCGATTGCAATACCTCAAAACCACGGCTGCTGATATTATGCAAACCTGGTTAAATGAAGATCAGCAATTCTGGTCTGCCTGCCCCCGGCTACAGGGGGACTGGCCGGAGAACTGGAAACATGGATGGGTTTATGACTGGGAAACCATCCGCATGAATGTCAGAAAGCCTGTCGGTATTTTTAAACATCCCTGGGATGCCATGCAGGTACATTCGCCCCGGCTGGTCCTGGGAGAGACTGCCCTGGATATGCTTACCCTGAGTTATGCCGATCCCGCTCTGGCGAAAACAGTTTTATACGGAACTTTTGCTGATGCCATCGCTCCCAACATACCCTGTGTGAGAGAAGACGGCAGTGTGAATATGATCGGTGCGGACGGCTCTGAATGCGGTACTGCTCCTATGTGGGGATTTCCCTTTCATGTCATTCGAACGATTTATGCCTCTACCGGAGACTCTGCCTGGATCCGGCTAATGTATCCATATCTTAAATCATATATCGAATGGTGGCTGGAAAATCGAACCGATGATGAAGGATGGTTTCATTGTAATAACAGCTGGGAATCCGGACAGGACGGATCACGACGGTTCCTGGTAGAAGGGGAAGGGGATCCTGCGACCTTTGTTCGTACGGTTGATGTGGAAGCCAGTATGGCAGAAGCCATGCGGAATATGGCCGTATTTGCTGAACTGGCAGGATTTGATGATGATATCCGGTATTGGAGTGGTCTGTTTTCCAGGCGCATTGAAAATACACAATCCATGTTTTTGGATGGCTGGTTCCGGGATATAGACGGCCGTAATGGGAAGCCGATCATATTTGAAGATTTTTACGATCCGATCATGCTGGCACCGCTTTCCTGTGATGTGGCTACTTCCAGGCAGATTGCAGCAATTCGACCGAAAATCAAATTCATCGCTGAAAATCCAAAATGGTTACAATGGCCCCCCGGAGTCATGGCTTTTACTGAGGCAGCCTGGACAGCCGGTGAAAATCTGTCTGCCGCATTAGCTGTCAAAAATATTGCCGACAGGATTTATGCACGGACAGATTCTCACACAATAATGTTTGATTCTCATCCCGACTCATTCGCTTACCGGATACCCGGGATTGCCAATGAATTCTGGCCACTCGAATTCAGGCCACCCGGAGCGGAAAATTATGGCTGGGGAGCCATTCTTCCTGCATTTATAATTCGCAATATTATTGGCTTCAGAGAAAGGACCGCGCCATTTCAATTCAGTTTCTTTCTGGCACCCGCGCTCACGGAAGACCTGCTTCAAAAAAATCGAGTATATGAAATTTCCAACCTGAAATATCGTGGCCAGATCTTCAATCTCACTTATAAGGTCCTTGAAAACAGCAATATCAGAATATCACTTCATTTCTATCCCGAAACCCGATTTCAACTCGAGGTGGGGGATGAGGAGGGAAATCGACTTGCCACTACTTCCGGCAAAGATAATAAACCCCTGTTGAAATTTGTGGCAAAAAACGGCAAAAAATATATTGTTCGGGAAGTGAAATAAAAAGAGAGTGAATCAGGAAATGAATACGATGCACTGGCTGGACTGGATTATTCTGCTGTTGTATTTTGCTGTGATCCTGGGTATTGCCTGGTGGGTTATTCGACAAAAACAGGAGTCGGCAGAGGATTATTTTCTTGCTGGCAGACATGTGGGTTGGTTTGTAATCGGTGCTTCGATTTTTGCCTCGAACATCGGCTCGGAACATATCGTCGGTCTTGCCGGGACGGCTGCAAAAACAGGTGTGGTGATGGGATTATATGAGCTACATTCCTGGATAATTCTGATACTGGGCTGGATTTTCGTACCTTTTTATATGCGCAGCCGGGTTTTCACTATGCCGGAATTCCTGGAAAAACGTTATTCGCCAACTGCCCGCTGGTTTCTCTCTATCATTACCCTGGTTGGTTACGTACTCACAAAAGTATCCGTAACTGTCTACGCCGGAGCGGTGGTTTTCCAGGTTCTGATGGGCATTGATTTCTGGACAGGAGCATTGATTGTCGTGATTCTCACCGGTATATACACTATTCTGGGCGGGCTACGGGCTGTTGTTTATACCGAAAGTCTTCAGGCAATGGTGCTGATTGTCGGTTCAGTAACCGTCACGGCTATCGGGTTGGTAAAGATCGGGGGCTGGCATAATCTGGTATCACTGGCAGGCAGTCAGCATTTTAGTCTCTTTCTGCCGGCGGATCATCCCGAATTTCCCTGGCCCGGGATGGTTCTGGCACCCCCGATTGTGGGTTTATGGTACTGGTGTACCGATCAGTATATCGTCCAGAGAGTCCTTGCCGCCAGGAATGAATCGCAGGCGAGGAGAGGAAC
>JAFGSO010000096.1 GCA_016934605.1 Calditrichota bacterium
GTTTTTTTTACCTTTTTTCCGGTAATCTGTTAACCACTCGCTCAGTTCCATCTCGCAGCAATTCACCATAGCTGCTCCGATTATTTTCTCTGAAATTTCATTCTGATGCATCATTTTAAATTATTCTTTTTTCCCCGCGTTCTTTGCGTTTATATTTTCAGACTCAAGGTATATTATGAGGAATCAGGATTTAAACGGCAAACGGAAAAATCTGCCAGTGGGCGGATCCGCCTACCGGCGGAGGATAACGGATAAGGGATAAAAAAGGCTCAAGGCACATGGCGGGGGGCTGGAAGATATTTTTATCTTTCTTCTTTGTTCTTAATTCTTTGTTCTGCTCTCTGCTCTCTGCTCTCTGCGCTTTGCTCACAATTCGTGTTAATTTGCGTTATTCGTGGACCGAGTATTCTCGTATCCCTTTTCCCTTATCCCTTTTCCCTATTAATATGATAGAATTCTATATAAAAATAACAGCTCTGCTTCTTGGCTTTCTGCTTCTCGAATTCTGGTTGTTAACCAGAGCAGTCCGGGCGATTCCGGTCCGTATTCTGGTAAACGGAACACGGGGAAAAACAACAACGGTGAAGATTCTCCATGAAATATTCCGCCAGGCTGGTTGGAAAGTATATTCCAAAACTACCGGGGATGAACCGCTGCTCCATTTCCCGGACGGGACTCAGAAAAGACTGCATCGCCATGGACCGGCCAACATCCGGGAGAATATTCCGGTTCTTCGCGCATGGGGCCGTAAAAAAGCAGAAATTGTAATTATGGAGAGCATGGCACTTATTCCGGAAACCCAGCAACTGCTGACGCAGCGCATATTCCGTCCAACTCACTATATCCTCACCAATATTCTGCCGGATCATCTGGAAACTATGGGTACTGATAGAAATGAAATTTTTGAGACGCTCCGCCAGTCATTTCCCCGGGAAGGGAAAATGTTCTTTCCCGCATCTCTGAAGGAAAAAATAAGTACATTAAAAATACCAACGGATCGGCTGGACTTTTCAGCTCCGGTTTTAATAGACAATCATTTTCCCAACATATCTCCTGATGTTATTTCTCAAAATCATGGATTGGTCCAGTCATTGACAGATTCTTTTCAGCTGAATCAAAAACTGGTCCGGAAAATTTTCCGTAGAGAGTGGAAAAGAATAAGTGATTCATTGTTAAAGTCATATCCGGAAAAAAATTTCGATTTTCTGAACCTGTTCTCGGTAAACGATCCTGAATCGACTCTGGAGATGATCAGGCATTTTCGTAAGAGAGGAGAAAAGCGGGTGGAAGAAATCTTCCTGTTCAACGCCCGGGCAGACCGGCCCTACCGTAGTCTGCAATTTATTGATCTGTTTAAAGAAAATTTTCCGGAAAAAACAATATGGGTGTGCGGATCGGGTAAATTTTTCTTTCGGAATTTCTACCGGAAAGAAATTTCCGGGAATAATATTTTTTTAGTTGAGAATAATCAATCCCTTCTCAGCATATTCAAAAATGGCTTCGATACATCTGTCCGTATTTATGGCTGCGGTAATCATAAAGGTATGCAGCAGTTTCTGGAACAACTCAGGGTGATGACATGATATTAACTTCCTTTGGACTGGGGATTTTTCTGGGATTTATCTTTTTTGAACTGACCGGCCTCACAGCAGGGGGTATCATTGTACCCGGTTATATTGCACTCTACATCCATCAGCCGATGCGAATTCTGATCACCGTAGTCCTTAGCCTGCTCACCTATCTGATAATTATTTTTTTGTCCAGATACATGGTTCTGTACGGACGAAGGCGTTTCCTGACGGCTATTCTTCTGGGATTTCTCATGAGGGCGGCCTTCGACTGGCTGAGGATTTATCTTCCGGAAAACACTCTGGACCTTCAGGCAATCGGCTATATCATTCCCGGACTTATTGCCAATGAATTTTTCAGGCAGGGAGTTCCTAAAACTATTGCCGGTATGACCATTGTTTCAATAACTGTTTTTTTCATACTGATGCTTTTTTATTCATAAGAATGAACAACACTTTACTAAAAGACTCACCATTTCGCACCGGCAATGTCAAATTTCGCCGGATATTTATCATTTTTAGCTGGTCACTTCTACTGCTGGTAATATGGTTTCTGAGTCAGAAAAGAACGCCGGTGGAATATCAGCAAGAGCTTATGACTGCAGCAGAACGGATGCAGCAGGCTACAGAGGAAGTCAGGCAATTACGCCGGGAACTGGAAATTCCTGTAAATAAAATGCTGGATCCGAACGAAACCGGATGGATCGGTAAGGAATATACGCCTCTTACGACCACCCTGGGAAATCTGGAAGCCAAACTCACCTCACTGAATCCCGATTTCGCCGCTCTTATTCTCCGCTGGCTGCTGGAAATGGGCGCAGCACCGGGTGACACCGTTGCTCTTCAATTATCCGGATCGTTTCCCTCGCTGAATATCGCCAGCATCATTGCCTGTGAAACGGGCCGGTTCTATCCGCTTATATCAAGCTCGGTCTGTGCCAGTAGTTTCGGGGCCAATATATCTGAATTTACCTATCCCGATATCGAAAATCGTTTATTCCGGGCGGGAATAATCCGCCACCGGTCATCCAGGGTAACGTGCGGAGGAGAAGAAGACCGTGGCATCTCACTTCGGGAAAACGGAATGGTCATGATAGAGGAAGCAGTCTGCAGAAACGGGTACACATTAAACATGCCACCTGCAAAAGATGAATCAATCATTCAAAAATGGAAATTTTTTAAAGAGGGCAAAAACATCAGAGCGTTTATAAATGTCGGAGGAAACCAAACCTCCCTTGGTTACTGTCCGCACAGCAGCAGTTTGCCAACTGGATTGATAACGGATTTTCAGGCATGTCAGCATTCAGGCCGGGGATTGATTATGCTGTTTCTGGAGAACCAAATTCCGGTGATCCACCTTCTGGATATCCGTTCACTGGCTTTGCAGCAGGAAATGCCCATTGCACCCTCTCCCCTCCCCCGGCCCGGAAACAGCATGGTGTATTTTACAACCGATAGCAGTAATGCAACCAAAGTAATACTCATTATTTTGCTGGTGCTGTCCTGGCTTTTTCTGCTGCCGGATCAGAGGAGACCCTTTTCCTTCAAAACCACATCCACCAGAATCAGCTGATAGCGGATCCGTTCATCGATGGGCAGACTTCGCGGGGTTTCAAAAGTAAAAGCCGCACAATCCAGGTAATTTCCCGCCCACCAGGCGGCACTGTTCTTAATCGGCCTCTCCAATGAGGAAAAGCGGTTGGTTTCTTCTTCAATAACGCTATTAATCATGTCCAGCATCAGCATCACCAGCCAGGTGGATGGCTCGTTGGGGTGATAAATAATTGTCTGACCCAGGTTTTTTTCTTCATCTTCGGGATCATTTTCCAGGTGAGGTCTCATTGCCTCATGAAGGTCGAGAAATGCCTCCACATTGTTTTCGATGGCCAACTGCTGAATGGCAAATGCCATCTGTTCCATGGGATAACCATCCGGCTTCCCGGGATAACATCGGTTCAGGTTCCCTTTCTCTCTGTCGACACCTTCAGGCACCGGTATCCGCCGGGAATAATTCTCTACTGCCAGTTTATTGGCCAGCGGCACGATAATTATTTTGCCCTTCCTCGGGCCTTCCTGACCGAACCTTTTCACCAGCCTTAATGCCGCTTCATAGCCTGCGGGTTCATTGCCATGCGTTCCGCCGATGATGATAACGCTGGAACCGGGCTCTCTTCCTTCAAAAACAAATGCCGGGGTCCGATAAGGCGTTCCTTCCATCAATTGAAACACATCTGATACAGGCAGAGTAGTGAGATTCTGCTTTATCTGTTGCGCTTCGGGAGTAAGTTTATATTTTGTCCCTGCACAACTCAGTATAAAAATAATGATTAGTAGTAAAAAATTGAATTTTAACCACATATTTCCCTCATTCTTTCTTAGACTGGAAATGAGTACTGTTTCGAATCTAAAATGCGAAATTTTGACTAGTAACCCGCTACCACCCCATCACGTCGGGAGTCTGCTCCACCTGTTAAATTACCTTTTTTATTGTCGATAAAAATCCCCTGTGCCCCGCCAAAATAATTGTCAAAATCATCATGGACTTTCAAGCGATGGCCCCGGGATTCAAGTTCGTGTCGAACTTTTTCGGAGATACGTCCTTCCAGGTGAAGCGTGCTTCCGGATGCATGTATCCGCGGTGCCTCAATCGCTTCATCCATGGTCATCTCAAAATCGATAACATTGATCAGAATCTGTGCCAGAGCACTGATTATGCGCGTCCCGCCGGGAGTACCAAAACTGATAAACGGTTGATCATCCTTCAAAATTATGGTCGGAGCTATGCTGCTGACCGGTCTTTTATAAGGTTCGATGGAGTTGGGGTGTCCGGCTTTATTTTCGAAATCCTTCAGATGATTATTTAAAAGAATACCGGTCCCTTCAACCGTGATCCCCGAGCCGAACCAGTTATTGATACTTTGGGTAAGGGCAACAATATTCCTGTTCCGGTCTACAACTGAAATATGGGTGGTACTACCAGATTCTTTTTCGATCATGGCAGGCGCTTTATAATCTATGGATACTTTTTTTGTATCAAGAAACCTCAACCGGCTGGCCGCATACTGCTTCGAGGTCAGCTTTTCTACCGGAACACGATAAAAATCAGGATCCGCTATATTTCCAGCTTTGTCGGCAAACACAATCTTCATCGCTTCAGCCAGCAGATGATAATAAGAAACAGAATCCGGGGATAATTCATGTATGGGAAAATTCTCCAGAATATTTAAAAGTTCAATGAGGGCAATGCCCCCGCCTGTGGGAGGAGCAGCTGATATAATCTCATAGCCGCGGTAAGTGCCCTTCACCGGTTGGCGAATAACAGTCCGGTACCCCTGCAGGTCTTCGGCATTTAAAATTCCGCCATATTTTTTTATACTTTCCTGCATCGCAATAGCCATTTCGCCCCGGTAAAATTCCTGGTAACCCTTGGCTGCCAGAGTTTCCATAGTAAACGCCAGCATGGGATTTCGAATGATGCTGCCTTGCGAAACCGGCAGATCATCCTTCAGATAAACAGCAGCCGTGGCCGGATATTGCATAATCAGATCGTAATTTTGAAAAATGATTCCGGAGAAATTTTCTGAGACTGCAAATCCTTCCCGCGCATAGCGGATGGCCGGATCCATCACTTCACCTAAAGTCAGCGTGCCATACTTTTCCAGGGCAAGTGCCAGACCGGCTACTATTCCCGGAACTCCAGCGGAATTGGCACCACGACCGGTCAGGCTGTTAAAACTACCGGTTGCTGAATAATAATAAGCGGAATCTGCCTTTCCCGGAGCCATTTCACGAAAGTCGATGTTCACCGCTTCCGGCTGGGTGGTCAGTTTAATGACCATGAAACCACCACCTCCGAGACCGGAGGCATTGGGCTCCACCACCCCCAGAGCAAAGGCGGTGGCCACCGCTGCATCAACCGCATTTCCACCTTTTTTCAGAATCTCAACACCCGCCTGTGAGGCCAGTGGCTGGGCACTGGCCACCATACCGGTATCGGAAAATACATCCTGGGCAAAGAGTTTGCTAAAATCTCCAAATATTATAAACAGAGTCAGAAAAATTGACACTAAAAGATGATAGATTTTTCTCTTTTCCATTAATTGAGATCCCATTTACAACAAAGTTTATTTATAAAATCCCCCAACCCCCTTTACAAAAGGGGGGCATTGTTCTCACCCTTCGCAAAGCGACAACTTCATGGTAATCCTTCATCCTTCATCTTTAATCCTAAAATCCACCCGCCACTCCTCCCCTTCTGGGATCGGATACACCGATAAACGCATTTATACCGGTATCGTAATATATAAGCTGAACGCCACCCAGATAAATTTCAAACGGACTGGTCAACTTGATTTCATAACCATATTCCTGAAGAGTGTCGAGTACATCCTGGTTGAAGCGGTCCTCCAGGGTGATGTTACTGGCAGATACCCTGGTGCTGAACCGCGGAGCATACACTGCATCCTGCGGAGAATCCTGCAGATCAATCAGCCGGATGATGAGCTGTGCCATGGTATTGAAGATGGTTCCTCCGCCGGGTGTACCCAGTACTGCAAACGGTTGTGATTCTCTCAAAATAATACTGGGTGAAATGGTACTGCGTGGCCGTTTCCCGGGCTCGGCCCTGTTTATTCCTCTTCTGCTGAAATTGGTCATCCCGGAATTAAAAACTACACCATCCATGCTAAAACCACTGCCGAAGAAAAATCCCAGCGTCTGGGTCAATGACACCATATTGCCCTGTTCATCGATCACTGAAATGTGCGTGGTATGTGGAGCATCAACCTCTTCCTCAATCATTTCCTCAGCAGGCATCGATTTCTCCTGATACATCCAGGGATCTCCCGCCAGGACCTCGGATCTTCGTTCTATGGACGAATCAGTAATTCCTGTATCCAGGAAACGCTGCCTGAGATAGTCAGTATGCAGTAAACCGGCCAGCGGAACCGGCGAAAAACGCGGATCGCCCAGAAAGGCATAACGGTCGGCATCTGCCCGTCTGATAATTTCAGTTAAAGACATCACTGAGAAAGCGTCCTCCTGAAATTCTTTCCACTGTTCAGAAGGCCGCTGTTCAACCATTTCCAGTATTTCCAGAAGAGTAACACCGGACTGAGGCGGCGCAGCCGAATAGATCTGATAATTTCGGTAATCGATAGAGACAGGGGATTTTTTAAGAACCTGATATCCGGTGAAATCATCGGCTGAAATTGTTCCTCCATGTTGCTGAATTTCGGAAACCACTTTTTTCATGAATTCACCACGGTAGAAAAAATCGCTGCCCTCAGCGGCAATTCCTTCCAGAACACGGGCCAGTTCCGGTAGTCTGAGGGTATCCCCCGCCATATAGGGAAGACTCTGGTTCAAAAAACTAGCCGATGTCCTTTCATATTTCAGAATCAGTTCCAGTTTTTCCAATGTTGCTTCAAAAAAATGTTCATTCACCTCAAAACCGTTTCGTGCAATACGTATGGCCGGCTGGAGTACCTGGCTTCGTGATAGCCGGCCATAATCCTGTAAAGCAGTGATGAGGCCGGCCGGTGTGCCGGGTATGCAGATGGAACGGACTGTCTCGCGGTCCCGGTTGGAGGAAAAGGCAGTATCAAAAACTGCCGGTGCCTGCACATAATAATCCAGATAATGAAAATCACTATTTTCCGAAAGATAGATCAATATGCCGCCACCACCTCCCAGTCCCGATGCGTAGGGTTCCACCACACCGATAACGAAAGCGGCGGCAACTGCAGCATCCACAGCATTTCCGCCCATGTGCATCATCTCGATTCCGGCCTGAACCGCTTCCGACCTGGCTGCTACTACCATTGCCTGACGCGCGGTATCCATATTCGTGAAGGATTCAGAAGCCTGAAGGGAAGACAAAAAAAGAAGAAACAGCAGACAGATGAACAAATATTTTGATTTCATATAGTTTTATTTCGTTTGTCGTTAAAAGATATTTTTAAAATGAAAGACAATATATTCAGTCACTGTATGATTCGTGATGTTGTCTTTAGACCTGTATTATACAGAATTTGTTTATTCATATAATCAAGCCGTTAAACAAACTTATTTTATTGATTTACTTGCGCTTAACAACCTGCCCCTGAATAGGGCTGTATCAAAAGTCAGAATATGTGTATAAATATAAATATCGCTTTTCAGAATGCCATTATTAACTCACCCCCAACCCCCTCTCTTTCAAAGAGAGGGGGGAGAAGGGGGAGAGTTTCTTCGAATTCCGAATATTCGTAATATTGTATAATATTTCATAAATTACGACTTTTGATATAGCTCCATGGTTTGAATATTAATCTATTTAACATAAATCCGGCTTTTAAATTCCTGCTATATCCCAATGTAGTATGAAACAGCCAAATAAGAACTCACCATATTCCTACCTTATCAGCACTATCCTTTTCACCTGCACAGAATTTTCCGTCCTCAGGACCACCAGATACTGCCCGGAGGCAACGGACAAACCGGCATCAGAAAGTCCATCCCAGTTCACTTTCTGCATTCCGGTAGTAAAATAACCCTGTAAGAGTATCCGAACCCGCTCACCAAGCACATTAAAAATTTCCAGTGTAACATCCCCGGAAGAAGGCTGGTACCACTGAATACCGATCCGGGAATTGAACGGATTGGGATAACCGGGATACAAAAATGGTTTATGCGGTATTTCATTATGAGCAAGCCAGGGCAGAGACATGGGAACATAAAACGTCGCATAGATAACATCCACGAATTTTTCCCAGTGGGCTGCATTGGCGCGAATGAAGTATTCAATCTCCATGTGAATGAAGGAGTAGCCGTTGGAATTGGAAAATTGACCCTGAGTGTTCGTGGTGGCACCAAGCGTTGTATAATTCACACCATCAAATATCCCCACGGAATACCCTTCACCAATAATTCCCTGAGCCAGTGAATCCAGAATCGGCCCGGGTGAAGGTGTACCGTTGCTTAAAATAACATCCGGATATCCGGCGGGATGGTTGTTGCGGCTGAAACCATGTATCTGCATGGTATGGCTCACCAGCGGACTGATTTCCTGGTGTACTACATGAAACATATTTTGCGTATTGTGAGCCACATCTGCCGGACGGGGATCTCTGCCATTGGCATAGCGGTGAGTCCCGGCCATCAGGAAATACCGTGACTGTACTACCTGGTAGGAAGTAAAACCCACCTGCCAGGTATTACTGTCGAACAGCGGATGCGGTACTTCTATGGCGACTTCAACACCTCCAGTTGGATAGAAAATATAGGTTCCCCATCCCAGCTGAACACCGCCGGAGACATTGGCACTGGGTTCCATCAGAACATAATAAAGACTGCTGTCGTAAGCGGTATCGTACCATTCGTATAGTTCATATCCCAGAGAATCGGCCAGAGAATCGGCCGATGCATATCTGGCATTCAGCATGTGCCGGGTGACCGACCGGAAGGATTCCATCTCTCCCGAAGTCGGTATTACAAAAGCATTACTGTTTTCTCCTGGCATGGCAGACTTGATCTGGGAAATCAGCAGCGACAGGTTTCCGTATTTCACTTCCTGAGAAAAAACCGGGGACAGGAAAAAAAATACCAGCAGAACAGAACCAATTTTCTTAATCATCAGATTTTCCGTAGATTGTTTTCAGAATCGGCTGGATATCATTGATTTTTTCAGGTAGCTGGATCAGTATTTTATTTTCTTCGGCAACCGAACTGAAAAATCCGTCGTCATCGCCTTCTTTCACCACAATCAGATGATCTGCGTTCATGGCAACTGGTTTGTTGAAATAATCGGATAAATCACCCCGCCGGGATTTCCCGCCGACATGCACGCCAATCACCGGAACTTTTGCTTTCTTGGCCTTTACCACGATATCCTGAACTCGCTGCAGTTCTTCTTCCTTATCGATGCTGGCCGCTCCCAGACCTTTGCTGCTGCCGCCGCTTACGATAATAATGCTCTTAACCGAATCCACCAGTGCTGTCTGGGCATTCTTATCAAATCTGTAAGAAACACCTGCTTTGTCCGCTAGAATTTTAATCATAAGTACATCCGCACTCTGACCGGCGCTGGTGATAAGTACCGGCTCCTCGGCCGTAAATTCGACTTTTTCCTGAGCCAGAACTGCTGAGGCGAGAAAAACAAGCAGCAAGGTAACCACATTGATCCTTAAAATTTTTGAAAACATATAACCTCCTGTTTTTATGATAGAATTTGGATAATAAAAATACTAAATTTTCTCACTCATTTCCCCCTTTAACACTAAGGTCCGGTTAACTTGGAATTAACGTCTTTAACAATAATTTTCATTCAATACGAAGCAGCCATATATGACCCTCCCCTGGCCCTATAAATAGGGCCTTTCCCCTCCCTTATTCATAAGGGAGGGGATTAAGGGGTGGGTCAAATATCACCCCATAAATTCTAAGTTCCCACTATTAATCTTGTCACTTCATACTTTAATTTATTTAATAATTCTAGTTTATCTGCTGCTTTAACAGGACGCCCTTCCCTCCGCCAGTCTGGAAGACACAGCCTTCATGTCTAGCCAGCCGGACAGGCCTTCAAAGGGGGGGAAAATAATAATTCCATTCCGGTAGTTACATAAAATCATTTATTTATACAGGTCCAGCTGACTTGACTCCACTTGCTTTTACGCCATCGAAGTCATTCAAAAATACTTCTCCACACCTTCCTCCATCAATTCCTGATAAGACGGCAATCCCGAGATAAATATGGCATTTTGCGGGGATGAGCGGGAATACACTTCCAGAATTTTCTGAAATGCCTCCAGATGCCGTCCCACCCGTTCCTCCATGGGTAATCCGGTACTATCATACGGAACACTTAACACGCCCAGCGTTGAACCGAGCAGGTACATCTTATCCCAGCCGGTCATAATCAGCCTCGCATCCGTTTTCCCGCGAAGCCTTCCCTGAATGGGATTCGCCGTCTCCATAAGAATCGGAAATGCCTCGGTAAAATCATCCCATTCGCGGTGACTCAGTCCCCGAAAATTATAGGGAGATGGCTCCAGCGAGTAATGCAGGTCCTCGAATGCCAGCTCCAGAGCCGCTTCAGTGACCACATCCTGGCTCCGGGTTGTCGAAACAATGGCATTCACCACCGGATATTCCGGAGCCGCTTCATGCAGATCGAAAGCGATATCAATTTCCTCCTGACGAATCAGTTGAACGATAGCGTAAGCAATTTGTTCAGTTAAATTCCCATCCGGACGACCGGGATAAGCCCGGTTGAGATTTCGCGTTTCGTTTCCGGCCAGCTTCTGTCCGGAGGGATAATGCAGATAGATATCCGGATCGGGCCACTGATCGATTGGATTGGTAATACGGGATCCATAACGGAATTTTCGGTTTCCCTTTTCACCCTGAATCTCAAAAAACTGGGGATACCCCTCTTGAGGGTCATTGTGGGTAAACGCACTGGCATTAGCCTGCGGGATAATATAGACTGTTCCCCGTGAGATTCCCAGATTTTCCAGGATCAGATAGGTGGTTATATATGCCGCCGGTTCATTGGGATGTGTACCACCCAGGATCAGCACCTTCCCCCCCTCTTCTTCACCGGAAAACCGGTAAATTTTTGTATCTCCGCTGGTTCCCTCCAGCGACTTATGATACTCATGGAGGAACCGGATCTCGGAAAGAGCCTGAGATGGATAGAAGGTATCATCCCGGTGCAGCCGGTTGAAATCAATCGTTACCAGAACCGAGAGAATCAGCGCCAGAATCAGCATAGAAACAGCAAAAATATTTGCTTTTATAAAATTCAAAATTTTCATTTGTTCATTTCACCATAAATAATCTGAGGAGAAAAGGGATAAGTGAAATAGCCGCTGTCAACTGCATCATCCGGCTTTTCTCTTTAAAGATATCATATATCAGCAAAATTGAGAAAAACAGCAGAATCAGCTGATAGATTAGAGTTAGTATCATGCTTAAGATCTTTCTATTTAATAATAAGCATAGAGCATAGCGCATAGAGAAGAACAAAGAATTAAGATCAAAGATCAAAGATGCTGCTGTTTATAGTCTTCTGGACGCTGGCTCCAACGACTGAAGTCGTTGGCTAAAATCATCTATCCCTTCGGGACACTTTCTATAATTTTTCTTGTATCTTGTATCTTGTAATCTTGTTTTCTTGTTTCTGTGCCTTCTTTATCCGTTCTCCCTTTTCCCTTTTCCCTTTTCCCTTTGACTCCTGTATCCTGATTTTTTGCAGACTGCCAACTGCAGACTGGCTCCTTTGTATTGCCCTTGTACCTTGAGCACTGTGCCTTGAGCCTTCTTCTACAGTACCTTCCCCAATTCATTCGCAAAAACAATCATCCCGATTCCCCATATGGCAGTGGCCAAAGCAGGCAGGAGGGTGTATTTCAGCACCCTGAAATAATTTTCCTCACCCACTACCTGAGCAGCAAAAATTCCGGCCAGGGCCGTCGGCGGCATTAAATCACCCAGCCCGGAGATGAGGGATAGCGCCGACCCCACAATAATTTCATTCTGTCCCAGAAAGGCCAGCAGGAATGGTACTCCCAGCACGGAAGCAGAACCATACGCCGATATAGCCCCGAACAGCGGCATCATGGTGGCGATTCCCACATACCTCCAGAACGCCGGCAGACTGAGACTGCCAATCACCAGCAACCCCCGGACACCCGTCAGAGTCATGATCTGGATGAACATTCCGATTCCAATCAGAATCCCGATCACCGGAAGTCCTTCCTGCAGCGAACGATGGGAGAGTTTTAGAAAATGAAACCGCTTCCCGCTAAACATCCCCACCAGGCTGCAGATCATGAAAATGAGCGGAACTCCCAGATTGGGAACGATTCCCGGGAATATTCTCACTCCCAATAGAAGAATGACCACCAAAAACAGCGGGATGTACAGGCGCCATCCATAATTTTCGAAGGCATCCTTCGGTAAATCCGGAAGAATAGTTACCAGGTCCACCTCCTGAATGTATTTCCAGCCCAGCAACAGATTCACCGCAATGGCCAGCGGGAAGGTGGCGAAGATCAGCGGTAACTCGAATCCGATGAACGGCATATCCACACCTCCGCCGATAATCATCGCCGGGACATTGATGGGCGGGGCAATCATTCCGTAGATAGCGCTCATGGCAATCATGGCCGCCACCTTCAGTTTGGGAATGCCCAGATGCATCAGCGCAGGTGCCACCAGCGCACCGGTGGTCAGAACCGTGGCGGTGGAAAGACCGGTGATCATCCCCGGAAACATGATGAACAGGGTGATAAAAAAGAGCAGCCAGAAGGGGTGATCATGCATCCTTACGATAATAAGGCGGCTCAGGCTTCCCAGCGCACCCGATTCCCGCAATACTTCCATGAATATCATAGCTGTGGCAATAATTAGGATGGGATCCAGATAGGCAAAAGTGCCCTCAATCAGATGCCTTAGCGGAATTCCCTCGCCTCCTACCACAGCTCCCACCACCGATGAAAATATGAGTGATATCCCGATGGGCCATTTAAAACCCATCGCTGCCACAACAAACGACCCGGTCATCAGTACGAAAATCAGCCATTCCGGATACAAAATTCAGATTCCTCGCTCAATTTGGGGCTTGTGCCTTTCCTGTAAATTTGTCAGAACGAAATACTTCCCGAGAAAATATGGATATAATCCAGTTCATCAAAAGACGCCAGCGCATAATCGAAGGTAAATCCTGCACCGGTCATTGGAACATTTAAACCTATACCGTAAAATAACTTCTCTACATCCCGGTTCAGGCGGTAACCGCCTCGTAACATCAGAATATCCCTGAAGGCATATTCCGCACCAAAGGCCAGAAATTCATCACCGTCAGTGGGATGATTCCCGTCGATGGATAGCGTAAACCGGTTCATTTCCGAATTAAAAAAGTTCTGCTGATCTCCCACCATGTCCATGGAAACTCCAACCCGAAAATTAACCGGCAATTCCCATGGTTCGGTTTTCAGACGCGATTCCACACCCACATTCAGGGTGTTATTCGGATTCAGATCGAACTCCCGGGTCAGATCACGGCCATCCAGTTGGAGCTTACCGCCAAAATTGGAGAAATTCATTCCAAGCCGCAATCCATAAAAGGGCACATTCAAAATGCTTCCAATATCCAGCGCAAATGTGCCGGCATTTTCATTATATATTGACTGTTGAATATACTTTCCTGTAAATCCCAGCGCAAAAAAATCGGTGACCCGAATGCCATAAGAGGCTCCGATGGCCAGATCACTCGCCCCGAAAAATTCTCCGGTTCCGTGCGGCTGATCCACAGTAGTAATCTCCATATCATCCATTGTCAGGATAATGACCTGAAATCCAACCGCACTGGAATTGTTGACCGGCAAAATAAAGCTGAAAAATTCATGCCGGATATCGGCAAACCACTGGGTGTGCGAACCGCTCAGGGTGGGGCGATGTATAGTTGTTATAATCGCCGGATTCCAGTAGAGTGCATAGGGATCTTCCGGAATGGCTACCACGGCTCCCGCCATTCCCATGGCCCGGGCCCCGGCACCGATTTTCAGAAACTGAGCAGCAACCGTTCCATTTTTATTGGTGGCGGCGTTCACCGATGAAAAGGATATCACCAGGAACAGAACAAGAAAAATAATACAGATATGTCGATATGTTTTCATAGCATCCTCGTCACCTGATTATGGCAAATTTGCCGGTGTGGGTTTTCCCATCCGGTGTGCTGACAACATATACATAGACACCAAAAGCCATTGCCTGATTGGAAAAATTCACCAGATTAAATAATTCATCGCCGGTTTGATAATTTCTTCTTACGATGGAATTTACCTTCTCCCCGCTCAGGGTGTAAATGTTGATGGTACATTCCGGCGGCAGAAACATGAAACGAACCTGATGAACGTTCTGGAGCTCCTCCCAGGCCGCTCCCACCAGATAGGGATTCGGTACCACCCGTATTTCAGACAGATCAACCTGAGCCTGATCGAAATAGGTTGGCTTGAATTTAAACTGATAAACATCCTCATCGGTGATACTGCGGTAAGATTCAATGAGAATACGGTCACCTGTCTGCGGTGGAACTCTCAGCGTATCCGCAGAGGCATTTAAAATGCTCACCTGATAAACAAAAGTGGACGGAAAGTTAGTTACCAGGGGATCCCCAATGTTTGGATTGGGATACGGTTCACGAATCAGAAAGATTGTCTCACCTTCTTCCCACTGCTGATTGCTATTATCGTCCTTAACCTGAAAGATCAGTTGTTCAGGATTCTGCGGGTCGGTCACGTCCCATACGTCGAAACCCACCGGAAAAGCGGCTGTGGAAGTGGTCGGCGGTCCCCAGCTGTAGGCAATGGCACCTTCTTCAGTAAAGCGGAATTCATAATCCCGGATGCGATATTCCGGAGCGCCGGATGGAAACACCGACAGACTGACGAACCAGGATCCGCTGCTGTCGGACTTTCCTTCACCATAGACATCTTTTCCATACCCGTCTGTTATACTCTTGACACCACCGATTTTCTGCTCGGAACTTACCGACATCTGAAATCCTTCGGCAATGGGAGTATCCTCATAATTTATGGGTGAATTCTGCAGCAGGACTTCTCCTGTTGTCAGGTTTTGAAGGTTAAAAGCGGTAGCCGGCCTTCCAATAAAACGGACTTCATACACATCTGTGGGCAAATTTCTATCATCAATTACTTCCAGATGAATATCACCTTTCCCGGTACCTTCAATGTGAGTCAGGTACTCCACCTGGGCCGGTATTTTGCCGAGATAGGCTGGTGTTGGTGTGATGCTCACAAAATTCTGGTCGGCCGTACTGGTACCCCGGGCGGATTCCAGTGAATAAATGATGGAATCACCGCGGTCATAAGATACAATAGTATAAGAATACTTGATGCCGTTTTTCGCCGTTTCATCCACAAAGCTGTGTTTCAGGCCGGTATCATCTCCCAGATAAACCGCAGGATTTCTTGGATCGAAACCTGATATACCGTTATTCAGATCAAAGTAGGTCAGCGGTACATAGCCGATCAGGTTACCCTGAACATCAATCACTTCCCGTCCCCAGGTCTGACCATTATCTTCACTGCGGTAAATCCGGTAACCTTCGAAGTCGATATCACTGGTAAAGGGATCGGGTGAACTCTCGGGTGTAGAACCCCAGTAAAGGGTTACTTTTCCATCTCCCGGAACAGCCGACAATTTCGGGGCAGGTGGTGCAGATGGACCCACAAACTTGAAATCATACATCTGCTGTGCCTGAGCCAGTTGCTTCATGAAATCCGCATCTGTCTCTCCCACCAGTACGGCGATGGTGGATTTGACGACCTCATCCGGCTCCATACTGAAGGGACCGGTGGCGATGATAAAGGCCAGGTCCGATTTCTCGGTAAGCAGATTGACATCATCAATGCGGCGATCTGCACCATGAAAATACAGATCTGCAAAGGAAGAGATATCAGGATCGGTCGGTTGACTGGAAACAATTGGCCAGAGAATGATATCGGAAGTGGGTCCCGGATCGGTAAAATAATGAAAATCGGTTATACCCATATCTTGGGGTGTTTCCAGGAATCCCACCCCGAAAGAATAATCTTCAAACGTGCCCAGCGAGGTAGGACTTGTGGCTCCACCGATGTCTCCGTCAAAATCCCGGTTGATGAGGGCATCGGGCAGATCCGGATCACTGAATGTCGGATCCGGCAGAATGAAAATTTCTTCCCCGTAATCACTGCAGTCCGGATCCGAATAATAACCCACATAGCAGCTGTCCAGTCTCCGTCCGCTTTTATTATGTATGAAAAACTCATAAAACTGGAATTTATCGGCATAGGGGCGGCCGTAACAATAAGCCATCATTTCCACCTCCAGACCGATCACGTTTCCCAGCTGATTATGGGAATCGTCAAAAACCGCATACACATCGCGGTCGGAAGCGAACTCACCTTCTATCTCTTCTCCGGTATCGGGATCCCGGCGGAAATATCCCGGCCAGAAAGAGACGCCCGTCTCATCAACCGGCCAGGTTACCTGCAGATCGCTATGTGCCAGATAGGGAGTTGTGGGATTATCCGGTGGATACAAAAGGGCTGCATGGGGATTGGGATCGGTTGCCGGATTATAATGGGTCTTTCCGTAAGATCCGTCTTTGGCTATCCAGTCCTCATTATCATTATCGGTCCAGCCATCTATCACATTCCCGTTATTCCCGTTCATGCTGTTTTCGGGCAGGGCAAAAAATATGGAAAAGTCATCGCATAATCCGGTATAATTCCTTCGTGGATAACGGAAATCGAAAAAATATTGGGTGGGCGCATTTCCCACATCTTCATATCGTGTGTCAGTCACCTGTCCGAAATTCATGGTCAGATTCTGCAGCTGCCCTTTGTCCATTACACCTACCGCCTCATCCGCAAAACTCATGGGCTTTCGGAGAACCGGAAGATTGGGATTATGCTGAATATCATCACCGTTTTCCGGACCGTTCTGCAGTGCCAGATGCGGTATGAAGATAATGATTAAGACCGCTAAAATTTTATAATACTTTTTCATATCCTCATTCTCCTTCACACTTAAAATCGCACGATAAGACCCAGGTAGATCCGTCTGCGGACATCCACACTTTCGGGATTCGCCTGTCGGTCCTTGGGATAGTTGGAAGTCGGTCCGCCATCCCAGGCCTTTCCGGTAGCGGTCCACACCCGCACCACATTTATTCTGTCAAGCACATTCTCTCCCCGCACATAGAACCTGAAGATGGTATTCCACACATGAATATCCTTCGTTATTCTCAGATCCAGTTGATTCACTCCCGGTTTTCGGGCCGAATTCTTCTCCGGTGCGATGGTCGCATCGGGATCGCGGGAAGTCGGGGTATAGGGCAATCCGGCGGCGGCGGTAAGCAGGAAATTCATACTAAAATCTCCCAGGGGGTTCACTCCCAGAAGCGAAGGGCCAAAATTGCCGGGAAATCGGACATCTAAATTCAGACTCACGGTATGCCGGCGGTCGAAATCCAGATAGAAATTGCGGTTCGGTTTCAAATGGGCATCATCTTCACGGTACGACGAATAACCTTCTATCGGATCCGATTCATTCCCTTTGGCGATCATGAAAGTATAATTCAGGGCACCGGAAAAATAGTTGCTGTACCTCTTGGTAAGAGACACATCCACACCTTGGACTTTACCGTAATCCGCATTGATAAAAATGGTGTAATCCCGCCCGGAAAAATAATAGAAGCTCGAGATCAGGTTGCTTATATCCTTATAATAAGCGGCTATATCCAGCGCATAGTCCTGACCCAGCTGCTGTTTAAAGCCGGCTTCGAAGGCCACGGTTTTCTCCGGTTCCAGACCCGGATTTCCCACCAGGGCATCATTCACCACGATGTCATCCAGATCATTATCCCGGAAAAGATCGTAATATCGCGGAATCTGGAAAAAATGACCGTAGGCAAAATGAAATACCGTGGTTGCACTGATCGGATGTGCCAGTCCAATGCGCGGACTGAGTTTATACTTTGGTTTCACATCCTGCTCCGGAACGGTTGTAATGATACTCTGGCCGTCCGGATCGGTGGTAAGTAGCAGAATTCTGGCCGGATCGGGATAATAGGAATCCTGGGGATCGTAAAAATCAAAACGCAGCCCCAGGTTCATCACCAGATAAGCCAGTTCAATCTTATCCTGCAAATAGACCGCAAATTCATATGGTTTTTTGGTAAAATATTCCAGCAAACCGCGTGGCGGCATACCAATACGATGCCGGGAGATTTCGTGCTGGCGAAATTCCACACCACCTTTAACCTGATGATGGTTAGTCGCCTGACTGACAATGTCCGCATCGACATCAAACGTTTTGGAATCGGTATTGGTCCAGTAACGTACATCCCCTGGTCGGAAATTCCCTTCTATACCCTGATAATAACTTCGGGTAACATATTCTGAATAAAGCAGTTCTCCGGTATTGGGATCCGTCAGCACCAGCTTATCATCAACCGTATCCCGGTACTTGTTACGGAGATAAGACAGACTGAGAGTATAATAAGTTGATTTACTGAGAGTATGAGTGGTTTTCAGAGAAAAACGGGTCTTGTAATCCCGGGTGAGCGGATAGCCCCCATTGTTTATCTCGTCAAAATACTGCCAGTATTTGTACTGGTGATCATAATCCTGATACCAGCTGTTTGACCAGTCTGCACTGAACTGTACCTTAAAAGCTGTTGTCAGGTCGTAATTCAACTTGCCCGACACAATCCTGTCCAGCGTGAATCCATAAGGAAGATAGCTGTTCTCATTCTGCAAGGTTGTTGAAAGAAAGAATTTCATTTTCTGAAACAGGGGTACTGGTCCGCTGACACTTCCGTTGAATTTTCCCATCACATCCAGTCCGGTCAAGGTTGGTGAAAAACGGCTGTCCGCCACCCTGAATTGCCGATAGGCAGATTCACCGTTGGGAAGCCGTACTGCATCCCGGTATTGCTTCTGTTCTTCCGGGGGAAGATTCTTCACTTCATCTGTCTGCAGCAGCCAGTCTTTCTGATGATAGGGAGACTCGTTCAGCATCGGTGATTCATACTGCAGTTTGAATTTGTAATCATTGCTCCCTTCTTTGGTTACCAGATTCACAATGGCGGACATAGCATTCCCGTATTCGGCATTAAATGTACCGGAAATCATCTCCATTTCCTGAATCGCTTCCACATCCACCCGTCCACCGAGGGTATTGTCAAAAGGGTCCCTCACATAGGTGCCATCCACCAGGTAACCGATTTCACCGCTGCGGCCACCGCGGATGTGGATTTCACCGCCTTCACCGGATACCGCTCCGGCCTGCAGAGCCAGAACTCCCTGTACGGTATTCACCGGCAGAATATCCGATATTTGATTCCCTTCAACAATGGACCTTCGGGAGGTGGCATCCTTCTGGATGAGCGGGCGCTCGGCAATCACCGTAATGGTTTCATCCAGTTCAATGGAAGAAGCTTCCAGTTCCATATTGACTTCGGTGGTATGATCCACGGTAACAATCACATTTTCCACCTGCACCGTGGTATATCCGATATATGTTATCTGCAGAACGTATTTACCGGGGGGAATATTGGTTATGAAGAAAAAACCCTCTGCATCCGTAGCGGCGCCCATATTGGTCCCCTGCAGCTGGATATTCACACCGATCAGCGGCTCCTTGTTATCCTTATCCCGGATAAACCCGGCAATTTTTCCGGTAGTACCTGCCAGAAGGCTGGCTACCAGAAAAAACAGAAGGAGATATATGACACTGATTCGATACACATTTACCTCCGTTCATCATAAAGGTGAAACAACACCCTCCCCGGAAGAGGATTCCGGGAGAGGGTCTGCTAAAAAGAATAAAATTTTTTAATTTTTATCTGATTAACATCATCTTTCGGCTCAGATTGACATCTTTACCCTGTAGCTGATAAAAATAGATACCGCTGGCCATTATCTGCCCGTCATCATTCTTTCCGTCCCAGAAAGCGGTATGACTGCCGGGAAGCACCACCCCGGACACCAGTGTTCGCACTCTCTGGCCAAGCAGATTGAACACCGACAGCTCATATGTTCCCTTTACAGCTACATTATAATTGATTCTGGTGACCGGATTGAAAGGATTGGGATAATTCTGCTGCAGTGCAAATTCTTCGACGATCTGAGTGGGATTATCTTCGATGGATGTAATAACATCAATACTTCCATAAACCAGAGAAAGTGAATCCGGATCATCAGGACCTTCCCGATATCCCTCGCGCCAGAAAACATCTACTTTTGATCCTCGTATACGGGAGGCCGCGGTTACATATCCGCCATCATGCATCTCCCGGCTTAACCGGGTCTGCGGAGACCAGGTAGTACCACCGTCCGTTGAAGTAACGTAACTGATCTGTTCCAGACCTGTCGTGTCATTTTCCATAGTACGCCTGTAAACTACATAGAGATTATCATTCTCATCGATAGTCATAAAAGGCTTATATCCTAACACTCCCTGTCCCACCACGGTATCAACTGCTGCAGGCCAGGTAGCATCGTTCCAGGCTTTCTTTTTTAATATCAGATGTTGTCGTGGTTCAAAAGGTCGGTAAACGACATATATATTATCGGCCGCATCAATGGCCGCAGCCGGATAACGGTTATTATTATTCGTTATCCCGGACACCAGCTGCTCTCCGGACCAGGAGGATCCATCAAACTGATTGATATAAATTTCCTGATTGGTACCGGCATCCGGTACTTCAAACCAGGTACAAACCATCTTGCCGTTCTTTCCTCTGGCCAAATAGGGACGGGCCGATTCAATACTTCCGGCTCCGATGATACCGTCGGGTGAACTGAGCGTATCCGGACCAAGCCAGGTACCCCCGCCGTCGGTACTGCGCAGACAGAGCAGCCACTTGTCACCAGCCGACTCTGAATCGGTATTCCAGGCGACAAATACATTTCCCTGATCGTCCACTTCAATTCCCACTTCCTCATTTTCCAGATTATTACCGGTCAGATTCACCGGTGTGGACCAGCTGGAACCGTTATATTTGGAAACATAAATCGCATAATCTTCCGCCGTGGTATTCCGCTGCTGCCAGGCAACATACAGATTCCCCGCTTCATCGGCCGCAATCCCTGCTTTATGAACAGTAGCACCGGAGGGGGCCGTAGAGATTGGGGCAGGCGGACTCCAGATCATGAAAACCGGATCATATTGTGAATAGACTATCTGTCCGTCGGTCCCGGAAGAGGTCCACACCACAAACAACTTGTCATCGCTGGTTCGGGCAATATGGCTGGTATGATTATAATACAAAGCCTGACTGTAGACAACCGGCTCAGCCACTACCGAAGGACTGGGTTGTGCCATTAGGGATGCCGTCAGTACACATCCAAGTACGAGAAAAATAATCGTAAATCTGCTCATAATAAGCCTCCATTATTTAATGAATGATGGTTGAATGAAATGGTCTATTTCATGCAATATTTCATTAAGACTCAGATCTTTGGAAATAATTTTCACCCGGTCATTTTCCGGGATATGTTGTTGAATAATTGCCGGATTTTCAGAGGTGAACAATATCAGAGGAGCCAGTACATGAAGACTTCTCAATTTCTGCAGAAATTCCTCACCTGAGAGAAGAGGAAGATTCAGATCTACAATCATCAGATCGAATCGTTCCAGATCCGGTCTTTGCAGCGCTTCCAGCGCATTCTGACATTCCAGCGCTTCCACACCCCGGCCCCTTAGAGCAAAAAGGATGGCTCGCCGGATGGTTTTTTCATCATCAATTAACAGGACTCTCACACCCTGCCTCAGTGAACATACCTTAAGAATAAATTTAACGCTATATTCTTAAATTGCAAGTTAAACTGATATTTTATTTCTCTGTGAGAGGAATCTTTACGCATGGTTTGAGGGGGAGGAAATGAGGGATAAGGGATAACGGATAATGAACATTGACATACTTTTCTTGAGCTAAGAAAGCGATTCCCCCTTTCATAAAGTGGGTTAGGGGGATTTATAATAGGAGCCAGGATTCAGTAGTCAGGAATCAGGAGTCAAACGGAAAATGGAAAAGGGATAAAGGATAAA
>JAFGSO010000523.1 GCA_016934605.1 Calditrichota bacterium
AATGGCTGCCAGCTGTCCGCCTCCCTGAGAAGAAGAGCGCCTCCGACCGCCTCCGATGTTGCTGAACCAAAGCCCGCGCATGAACAGATCGGCTAAAATGACCACCGCGCCCAGAGTTACACCGGCCATGGTCATAAACTGAGTATCCCGGTTAGCGATGTGTCCTATTTCATGAGCAATAACACCCTGTAATTCGTCGCGATTCAGCCGGGTAACCAGTCCTGTAGTAACAGCTACAGCCGCTCTTTCCGGATTCAGACCTACCGCAAAGGCATTCGGGACGGCAGAATCGACGACAAAAACTCGCGGCATGACCGGTAATCCCGAGGCAATTTTCATCTCTTCCACAATATTATAAAGCTGCGGGGCTTCCTGTTTGGAAATTTCACGGGCACCGGCCGTAGCCAGCAGAATTTTTTCACCGCCGGCATAACTTGTCAGCAGAAGAATAATCCAGATAACCATCGCAATAAAAATGCCCCAGAACACGCCATCCGCCGGATTTTGGGAGAAAAAAACATAACCGATACCGGCGCCAAGCACAGCCAGCAGACTTCCCATTGTAAAGATAAGAATAAGCGACTTCCGCCGATTCGCTGCTATGATATCCCACATATCTTTTTCCTCTGATCCATCATCCTGCTTCAGGCAAATTTTACTTTCGGCACATCACGTTCTCCGGCTATCTCAATTTCGAAAAATTCGGACTGTTTAAATCCGAACATTCCGGCGATAATATTGGTGGGCACACTTTCTATCCGGGTGTTGAACTGCAGTACCTGATCGTTATAGAATTGTCTTGCAAAACTGACTTTATTTTCGGTAGAAGTTAATTCTTCCTGCAGGGCCAGAAAATTCTGGTTGGCCTTCAGGTCTGGATAATTTTCCACCACCAGCATAAAGCGGCTCAAAGCCTGGTTCAGTTGACCTTCTGCCTTGCTTTTCTCCGCCACCGTGTTTGCTTCAACCGCCTGAGAGCGGGCTTTGGTAATGGATTCAAATGTCTCCCGTTCGTGCTTCATATAACCCCTGGCAGTCTCCACCAGATTCGGGATGAGATCGTGTCGCCTTTTCAGTTGAACATCGATCTGCGCCCAGGCATTCTTCACCTGATTACGCAGTTTGACCAGTCCGTTGTACATGCTGACAATCCATATTCCCAGCACCAGTAGCACACCCAGTAAAATCAAAAATCCCATGTCAGTCCTCCTTTCTTTCTGAATTGTATTGAAAAAGTTCTTTGAAAAAACGTTGAATATCTGTGCGTGCAGCCTGAAATTTCTTGCCGCCCGCTATCTGTTCAATTTCTCCCCGATCCAGCCAGATACCACTGTCACGGGGACAGATATCGACCTCAACCGCGGAATCCGGAAAGGGGCCCTTTACCATCTTTTTACGGCAGCGCGGACAGCGACGATTGCTTCTGCTATGGTTGGAAAAGTTGCTGAGATCAACAATTGAATTTTCGCTTTTCAGCAAAAGCTCCAGTTCCCCCTGATCGAGCCAGATTCCCTGACAGGAGGGGCAGTAATCAATTTCTATCTGCTGGTATTCCAGAATCAGCATCGGAGTTTTACAGACAGGACAATCCATCGTCATTGAACTCCCGTGGTTACATATCACTAAATTTTTCAGAATTTATATCTGAAAAGATTAAATGAAAAGCAAAAAGGCTGAAATACTGACCTGATGAATTCACAAACTTTAACAGGAATATACAATATTTTCATCTTTCTCCGTGCTCTTCATGTGCTCTGTGACTATTTTAGTGCCACAGAGGCACCGAGGCCACAGAGAAGAGCCCACTATTCACGGAAAAATGATAAATCGTAAATGATAAAACAAAAGCCAGGAACCAGCAGCCATAATTAATTCTAATTTTCAAATGATAAATTAAAAAATAAGGAACGGGGAGCCAGAAGTGGGATGCCGGATTTCAATTATTAACATATCTGGCGTTGTGCCCTGGTGGTCCCGGTCTGCCGGGATGAATTAAACAGCCTAAAACTGATAATCTATCGCTGCAGAGAACAGGGTTGTTTCATCTCTGCGGGACGATAAAAAATGGCTGTCTGAAAGATCGATTCTGACTTCAAAATTTTTAAAGGAGGTTCTCAAGCCAGCGTTGAGAAATTGGGTATCTCCTTCGTAAAAAAAATCATAGTCATATTGTTCACGAGGGTTGTTGTTTTGAAAAAAACCCAGAGAAGCGGAAAAATATTCTGAAAGTTGATATTTCAGATTCAGGGAAAAATCCAGTTCATTGTCATAAGAGCCATATACATCATTCCAAAACATTAAGGAAAAATTTGTTGATATCCACAGATGATCAATCGAACGTACCGTTATACCGGTCGATAGTTTATCCGGTAACCGGAAGAGAATTGGAAGAGGCATCGGCTCAAATTGAGAACTTGAGGAAGGGTCACTCAATATGGTAGCATTATCCTCAACGTATCCTTCCATGTCAACCCCCTTTTCATAATGAATTCCAATCAAAAGCGGAACAGCGAATTTATATAGCATTGCAACCTTCCATGTAAGGCCATCATCCGATATTTTACCAATCCTACGATCGTCCATCAACTGTTCTTCTCGCCATAAATCCCAATATATCTGTCCGCCGAAAGAGAGTTTATCCCCTTTACTTAAGACATTCAGGATGGAATAGGTCACGAGCAGTGACGGGCTATGGATAACCGACTCGGATTTTAAGGTAACAGTTTCACCCGAACTTCCGCCCGGATCCGGAGGGGTGGTTACTGGAATCAGAACAGAGGTAAATTCTTCAGAATATTTCTGGCAATAGCCGGCCCCAAAGTGAATATTACGGAATGGATACACCAATCCTGCAGATGCGGGTAGCCAGGGGCGCTTTCGTTTCAGAGAAAGGGATTCTATGAATTCAATTTCCGAGAAATAACTGAATGATAATCCAGCTGATATTTTTTCATAATGGGAAATTGCTGCCGGGTTAGCAGTGGAAATGTGGGACGTTGGCACAGAGTTAAAATCTGCAAAACCGGACAGATGAAAGCGATCTTTGGTGAGAGATGGATTTAATATAATTTTTTGTTGAGAAATCCGGTCCGGATCTCCTGCCAACAGCCCGGAAGCGGATAGAATGAGGATAAAAATTGTTTTCATTCTTTGTAATCCTGCAATTCATTTATTCTGGAATTTAATAGTCGAAAAAAAAATAATGAATTAGTTTGAAATAATAAAGAAAAAAATAACTTTATTTATAGTATAAGATCTAGGACAATTTATAATTGATAATTTATAATTAAAAATTTAGAGGGCATCGGATAACTATCAGGCCATATCATGACTCATGATATTCGTTACAAACTATATTATAAAGCGTAATTTGTCTTTCTTTTTGGTTTTATTCGCTGTCAGGGCCCCGGGCTTAAACAGAAGGGATCAATACGACAATGGGTGTCTCCGAGTTTTGTGAAGGTCCTTAAAAATATAGGACATGAAAATGCTAACCGGGAGTGAGTTAGGAAAAGTAATTGCAGTAAAAACAATTATATAATCATGGCCAACGGAGAGGGTTTCACAAAACTGAATCTTCCTAACTGACCTGCATTGGAGAATATAAATTTGAGGTAGTGTGAGGATTTTTTAAAATCATGTAAATGTAATATGAATAATAACAATAACTTATAAAAAGCCGGGGAATTGGAATTTTGGATATCCCGTATACTGGGCAAAATAAGCAGGTATGAGTCTCGTCAAAAATGGTTGATAAACTTCCCAATGTATAGAAAATTTCACTTAGACAGGTGGAAGAAACCGAGAATTTTTTAGCGGGTTAAATCTATGTTAAACCATTAATCTTCTGTCTTTTGCTCTTTCCCCCTCCTCATTACCCTTTACCCACTTACTGATACAAATTAATCAAACCACCTTCGCATTATCCGAAACGATCGCCGGAAAGACGACGATTAATATCATAGGCGGCGCTGATAAGAGC
>JAFGSO010000097.1 GCA_016934605.1 Calditrichota bacterium
GCGACACCCATAGGACATATGGCTGCTTCAGCACCGCCGGTGACCATAACCTCTGCATCTCCCCGCTGGATGATTTTAAAGGCATCTCCGATGGCGTGGGAAGCCGTGGCACAAGCAGAAACCACACCATAATTTGGTCCTTTGAGATTGTAACGGATAGAGATATGCCCGGCGGCAATATCGATAATCATCATCGGAATGAAAAAAGGACTGACACGGCGGGGTCCGCTCTCGAGCAGTTTTTTATATTCATCCTCGAATGTTTTTATCCCTCCGATTCCTGAACCAATCAGAACTCCGATTCTATCCCGGTTTTCCTTCTCAAAGTTGAGCCCGGAGTCCATTACTGCTTCATGGGCAGCAACAATTGCAAACCGGGAGTAAAGATCCATGCGTCGGGCTTCTTTGGGATCTATGATATTCTCAGTTGAGAAATTCTTTACTTCGCAGGCAAATTTTGTGGCATATGAACCAGCATCGAATCTGGTAATATAATCCGCTCCGCTTTTCCCTTCCAAAATTCCTGCCCAAAAATCCTTAACCGAATTGCCAATTGGCGTTACTGCTCCCATACCGGTTATTACCACGCGTCTATTTTTCATAAATATATCCTGATCAGTTTATATTCTATAAATTCTGAAAATAAACAATGGATTTTCAGAACAAAATGTTCAATTTTGATAAATTCGGATCAATACAGAACTAATACTGATTATCCTGATTCACTTTTAGATCTGCTTTATTTGCAAAACCAATTCAAAAATGAGTTTTTTATGCGTAATTCATAACCAGATTTTGCGGGATTATTAAGATAAACTTTAAATTCCCTGTGTCTGTTTTTGTGAATGAAGCAGACTAAAAGACCGCCTTTCCTGGAAAAATATTACCACCAAATCTATATTTTACCTGTTTACAGCCAACCAATTTTTAGACCAGCCAGATTCTCTTGCTCCCAGAGCACCGATAATTAGAGAATAGTGTTTACCCGGTTTTATAACCACCGGATAAACACTATCTACAATTTTTTTCGCTTATTCACCAATCTTTTTGCCCAGATAATCCACGGCACTCTTTACAGTGGTGATCTGCTGTGCATCGTCATCGGGAATTTCCACGTTAAATTCTTCCTCGAACGCCATCACCAATTCGACGGTATCCAGAGAATCAGCTCCAAGATCATCAATAAAATGTGCTTCCGGTTTTACTTTTTCCGGCGCAACGCCCAGTTTGTCCACAATGATATCCCGTACTTTCTCTTCTAATGACATAACTCCTCCTGTATTAGTTTGTAGTGAGGTTTATAGACAATTTTCTCATGACATGACCATTCCACCATCAACGTTGATCACCTGTCCTGTGATATATTCTGCATCATCACTGCACAAAAAAGCAACAACCCTGGCAACATCTTCCGGTGTACCCAGCCTTTTTAAGGGAATATTCTGTATCAGTGTCTCTCTCTGTTTTTCATTCAACTGCCGGGTCATTTCCGTGTCGATGAAACCGGGTGCCACCGCGTTCACGGTTATTCCCCGGGAAGCAAATTCTCTGGCCGCCGATTTGGTGAAACCGATAATACCGGCTTTGGATGCGGCATAATTTGCCTGACCCGGATTTCCGATCAAACCAACCACTGACGAAATGTTCACAATTCTGCCGTAACGCTGTTTGATCATATGCCTTATAACCGCTCTGGTATAATTATAAACACTGCGGAGATTCACGTTTATAACCGTATCAAACTCTTCCGGGGTCATTCGCAGCAGCAGGTTATCCCGGGTAATTCCGGCATTATTGACCAGAATGTCCACACCGCCGAGCTTCTGAATGGCTTCGGCAACCGTTGCTTCGGCATCTTCATAACTGGAAGCGTCAGCTTTCAAAGCAAAAATTCGGGTTTCGGGACTTTTAATTTCCTGCCTGATCTCCTCCACACATTCTTCACAGCTGTTATAGACAAAAGCCACATCCGAAAAGAGAACACCACAGCAGCTTCTGGAGGCCAATTCTTTTACGATTGCCCTTCCGATACCTCTGGTACCACCTGTTACAATGGCTCTTTTACTCTGTGCCACTAAAATTTCCTTAATTTGTTCTGGTTCTCCACATTTGATGATAAACAGTTCACAATATACGACATCACTAAAAAAATTTCCAACAGATTTGCCATTTCATGAAAATTGTTCAATCTCCCCGGCTTTACCAAATCCCGAGGATTTAAACTGAGAGTTAATGCGCTTAAGCAAACCCTGAAGAACTTTACCTGCACCCACTTCATGAAAATAGCTGAATCCGTCTTTAATCATATTTTCCATACTTTTCTGCCACAAAACCGGGGACAGCAGTTGTTTTTTCAGAAGTGTCCGAATTTCAGTAACCGATCGTGCCGGTTTGCCGGTTACATTCATGTACACCGGAAATTTCGGATCTCTTATTGTCAATTTATCCAATGCTTCAGTGAGACCTTGCAACGCCTCACCCATTAACGGTGAGTGAAATGCGCCACTCACCACCAGTTCCGATACCAATCGGGCTTTTTTCTCCCTGGCAAGTTCCATAGCACAATGAACACCTTCGATGCTGCCCGAAATGACAATCTGTCCCGGTGAATTAAAATTAGCCGGTTTTACGATCCCGGCTTCAGCAGCTTCCTCGCAAATCTTTTCCACCTCATCGGCATTTAATCCGATAATGGCGGCCATGGTGCCGGGATTTTGTTCTCCGGATTGCTGCATCTGTTCTCCCCGGATCCTGACAACATTCAATCCATCTTCAAATGAAAATGCCCCTGCAGAGAGGAGGGCTGTGTATTCTCCCAGGCTATGACCGGCCGCGGCTCCCGGTAGAATATCCTTTTCTTTCAGTATTTCCAGTGCCGCTATACTGTGGACAAACAACGCTGGTTGCGTATAACACGTTTGTTTTAGTTCCTCTTCAGGACCTTCAAAAGCAATCTTTTTTAAGGGGAATCCCAGGATATTTTCAGCATCATCAAATATCTTTCTGGCTCTGGCAAAATTATCGTATAAATCCTTTCCCATGCCAACATATTGTGAACCCTGTCCCGGAAACAAAAACGCTTTTTTCATTTGTCATCTATTTTTTTCATCAAAAATTCACTAAAATTATTTTGGGAGCAGACAAACCGTAATTCAATTCAATAGGCCCAGCGCAGAAGTATGCTTCCCCAGGTGAAGCCGGCGCCGAAGGCTGCGAACACCAGTATATCTCCCTGCTGGATTCTTCCATCGTAATAGGCCTCAGATAATCCGAGAGGTATAGTAGCAGCCGTTGTATTTCCATAGCGATGAATATTAATGAGTACTTTCTCATCGGGAAGTTTCAGGCGTTTTGCTGTGGCATCGATGATTCTAAGATTTGCCTGATGAGGTATAAAGAGTTTGATATCCTGAGGATCGATGTTGTTCTTCCTGACAATTTCTTCGGTAATATCGGCCATTCCGGTGACTGCAAATTTAAAAACAGTACGGCCATCCTGGTAAATATAGTGCATTTTATTATCGACTGTTTCATGAGTTGCCGGATGGAGACTTCCGCCACCTTTCATATACAAAAAATTCTGTCCGGACCCATCACTTTTCAGTAGAAAATCCATGATGCCCTCCTGAGGATTTTCGGTAGGTTCCAGCACAATTGCTCCGGCGGCATCACCAAAAAGTATACAGGTATTCCGATCGGTATAGTCGGTAATAGCGCTCATTTTATCACTGCCAACCACAAGCACTTTCCGGTATCTTCCGGATTCTATAAACTGTGCAGCCATAGCAGTGGCATATAGAAATCCGGTACAGGCTCCATTCACATCGACACCCCAGGCATTTTTTGCCCCTATTTCTTCCTGTACCAGGCAAGCAGTGCTGGGAAAGAACATATCCGGTGTCACTGTGGCAACCACAATCAGCTCGATTTCTTGCGGTGATATTTCTGCGTTCTCAAGTGCCAGTTTTGCTGCAAGGGCTCCCATATAAGAGGAGCCCTTCCCATCTTCCAGAATTCTTCTCTCCCTTATACCGGTGCGACTCTGAATCCATTCATCGCTCGTTTCGACTATTTTTTCAAGGTCTTTGTTAGTCAGAACTCTGGGAGGAACATAATGGCCCACTCCGGAGATTTTTGCATGAATGGTCATTCCAATCCCCTTGTTTTAAGTTGTTCTTGTATATGCCTGTTCACATCTTTTTCGCCGATTTCTACAGCCACGCGGATCGCATTTTGTATAGCCCTGGCTGTAGAACGTCCATGACAAATAATAGAAATTCCGTTTATACCTAAAAGCGGTACACCTCCATATTCCTGATAGTCGAAGCTGCTCTTCATTTCCCGGAATGCGTGACGTACCAGAGCCGCTCCCAGCAGTGAAAAAAAATTTTTGCCCAGACTTTTTTTAAAACTGCTTCCAAAAACCGTCATAATGCTTTCGGCAAATTTTAAAATAGTGTTACCCACAAATCCGTCGGTTACAATCACATCTGCTTTTCCGTGCAAAATATCACGGCCTTCAATGTTTCCGACAAAATTCGGAATTCTCGATGCCATCAGCGGATAAGCGGCCAGCACAAGTTCATTCCCCTTGGATTTTTCTTCACCGATATTCAGTAATCCCACCCGGGGATTTTTTATTTTGTAAATATAGCTCACATAAATGCTGCCCATCAGGCCAAACTGAAGTAAATTTATTGGCTTGCAATCGGCATTGGCACCGACATCGATCAGCAGTACCACTCCTCCTTCAGTTGGTAGAAAGGAACCGAGTGCAGGACGATTTACACCTTCCATTCGCCCCAGCTTCATCAAACTGCCAACCATCTGGGCACCAGTATTTCCGGCACTCACGAAGGCATCCGCCTCTCCATCCTTATGTAACTTTAATCCCTTCATCATCGAAGAATCGGGTTTTTGTTTCAAGGCGGTAGTCGGAGAATCGTTCATATTGACTACCTGACTGGTGTGCTCCAGGATAATATTACGCGCCTTTAGCAGATGATGTCCGGCAATTTCCTCCTTTAGCAATTTCTGATCACCCAGTAAAATTAATTGATGTCTGCCATCGGTTTCTTTGTCATACAAAAGAGCCCCCTCGACAGGAGATCGGGGGGCTAAATCACCGCCCATGGCATCGATCGCAATTCGCATTGCCAAACCTTATTATTATTGATCAGGATTCGGAAGGTGTAAATACTTTTTGACCTTTGTAATAACCACAGTTCATGCAGGCACGATGCGGTTGTTTGGGCTCTCCACAATTTGGACACACAGACAGGGAGGGATTAGAAAGATCGGACATCCATGATGCACGTCTTTTATCTCTTTTTGATTTGGATATTTTCCGTCTTGGATTCGCCATCGGATTTAAACTCCTGAAATTTTATTTACGCAAAGCTATTAATTTTTCCCAGCGGGGATCGACCGGCTTTTCAGCACAGGTACATTTTTCATGATTCAAATCTGCCCCGCATCCAGGGCAAATACCCTTGCAGGAAATTCTGCACAACTGTTTCATCGGAATTGTTAGAATAAGTGTTTCCTGAATAAAGGGCAACAGGTCTATTTCCTTCTGATCCGGCGATAAAATAACAACATTTGCTTCGTCAGTAATAAGTCTGTCATTTCCTGTATGAAATAACAGACTGAAACTTTCAATATAATTTTTCTGATATTCCGCCAGACAACGGTCACAAATATAATGTGCCCTGGTGGAAATCTCAACTGAACAGGTAATGTTCTTCCCGAATTTATTCAGATCTACATTCACCTGGATATCATCGGGATAAATTTCATCCCTGTAAAAATGAAGCGAGCCACGGTTAATTGTTTCCTGAAACTGATGCAGCCCGTCTTCCAGATGTAATATCGATATCTTCATAATTAAACGCTGAATTTATATCTAAAAATAAATTTAGTCAAGCTATTAATCAATTTGTCAGGTATTTATTGCATGGAGATTTTTATTAAAATCATTTTGTTACATGACTTTTATGATATGAATCCTTCAGGGTTTCATATTTTGAAAAATAAATCTGTGCTGTTTAGTTTACTATCAGGATTTTCCCGAATTGTCTCTGAGTGTCAAAATTTCTTTTTGATGCAGGTTTTATAGCCAGTTTGCTTATTCATTCCGGCAGACCGGGACTAATCAATCATCAAGGCAGCAAAAAAAATATAATTGCAAGGATTAGCCTGTATAATTCATGAACTCCATGATCATAGGGTACAAACTCAGATATATTAATGAATTAAAGAATTTTTCATATGAGAATACTTTACACTGATATGGTCACATCCTGTCTATAGAATGCATTATTTTCTAGGTCCGTTTCATTTTTTTTCTTAAATGTGAGTCTTTCTCAGTGTCTTCTGGGTGCTCCGTGGCACATGAAATAGCCACAGAGCTTGCTATATTCTAGAAAATAAAAAAAATGTGGCTATACTGCCTCATACAGAATATAGTTAGGTGGTGAACCAAAAACTGAGGA
>JAFGSO010000098.1 GCA_016934605.1 Calditrichota bacterium
ATGCTGGTCGCACCCGCCTGTTTGCCCATGACATGAAACTCCCAGTCTTCACCCTGATGGGTTTCCACCTGAGCTTTTGTAGTATCTGCAATGCTCAGATCCAGACTGTGTTCGGGACCGTCTGGTGTTCCCACATCACCATCATCAGTCAGAAATTTTACGAATAACAAAGGCGTCTCTTCACCCTCCTTCACATCAATTTGTCCTTCCACCGTTCCGCCGATATATGAAACAATGGTGTCACCACTCTGAATAAGGTACAGCCCGATGGCTTCGAAGTGCCCTCCCTGATTATCTGCCGACACCGGATTCTGATCCTCACTGCAGCCCGATACCAGCAGTAATCCGATAATAAAGATAAAAAAAATATGTAATATATGGTTCTTTGTCATGGTTTTGCTCCTTATCATACTTCATCATTGTTCAAAACTGATAATGAATCATTATTGATTTTGAAAATAGTAAAATAATTCGATGATTATCCGGATTGAAAAGCCGAAACTTATCTGACTCCGGATATTCTTATATCAATAGTTGTCGTATTTTTCTGCGTCAAGCTGAATAAGGAGGAGCTCTTTTGGCGTACTGCAGGTGTCTTTCTGAATCTTTAAATACTGAAATTTCAGAATGACTTATATGTTGAAACCTGAAAATTGTTGAAAATTGACTCGCCAGAAAAAAAACAGTGTAAGCCAGTAATAATATCTGTACCAGGTGGGCCGGACAATCAGGATCGAACAGGGTATGAGGATGATCGTGCGAGAGTGGAATGCTGAAAAAGATTATCAGCAGAAGAGAGGCCAGAAAAATATGTTGAACGTTTTTGACGACCATGGTTTCACTCTATATTTCACTGTTTTGATTAAAAGAAAACTCGTTTGATACAAAAAAGTTGCATCCGATTTGTTTTATTATACAATTACACGAATTAAATGATAATTATTACTCCTCTTTTATCTTATACTTATACCCTGTTCCCTTATACCATATACCTGCGCTTATTACGAAGAGAATTTACTATTTATTCAGCAATTATTTACCAGATATGTTAAATTGGCATTATGAAAAAAGGTATAAAATCTTTAAATAAAGCCCTGAAGGCACTCAAACAGTTGCACGCTGGGAATTACCGTTTTGTTTCTGATAGCAGACAAAATTCGCCGGCCGTGAACAGCAAGCGCCGGGCAGAACTGGTGCAGGGGCAAAAACCTTTTGCCGTTATCCTTGGATGTTCAGACTCGCGGGTATCACCGGAAATTGTGTTCGACCAGACTCTGGGTGATCTGTTTATCATCAGAGTAGCCGGAAATATTGTGACGCCAGTTGTCATGGGAAGTGTCGAATTTGCAGTGGAACAGTTTGATACCCGCCTGGTGGTTGTTCTGGGTCATACCCGGTGCGGAGCTGTGATGGCCACTCTGGAGGAACTTTACCTGCCGGCGGAAGATTGTTCCCCGAATCTCGGGTCTATCATTAGCCACATCCGGCCGTCCCTGGAAGACCTTGTGGAGACTGAGTTGCGAAAGAATCCGGATGCTCTGATGAAGCACGCCGTCCACGCCAACATTCTTGCATCGGTAGAGCAACTTAAAAACGGATCACAGTTGCTTGGACGTCTGGTCCGGGACGACGGTCTTCTGATTGGGGGTGCTCAATATTCCCTTGAAACTGGAAAAGTGAATTTCTTTGACGGCCCGGCTGGATAAAATAGAAAAAAGATGTTACCGATGAATTGGCAGAGAGCAGAGAGCAAAGCGCATAGAGTTTCTTTAAAATTGAGATTTTAAACCATGCGACATGCTATCTGCTCATCACTAGAATTTTCTTCTTAATCCACGCTATCTGAGTTAAATTACATTATTATCAAACTCATTGACCCGAACAGCGGGAGAGGACATGAAATCAATTCAAACTTATAAAGAAATGGCCGTCGATTTTCTGCAACTGGTGGTTGCAGGTGAAATCGAAGAAGCATACCAAAAATATATCGGACCAAATTTTCGGCATCATAATCCATATTTTAAAGGGGATGAGGAATCGCTGAAAACCGCCATGAAAGAGGATGCAAAAAACAATCCCAATAAAATCCTGGAAATACAGCGTACCATCCGAGAAGGAAATCTGGTGGTGGTTCACTCAAAAATCCGTCAGCATCCGGAAGATACCGCAGCAGCACTGGTACATATCTTCCGCTTCTCGGATAACAAAATTGCCGAAGCATGGGACATCGGACAGGAACAGCCCGAGAATTCACCCAATCAGCATGGAATGTTCTGAACCTGTCAGTCATACCTTACCTATAAATATTCTACACATCTTGTCCCGGCAAAAAACAGGAGTTTTCAAAATTACTATCATGCTGGATTGACATCACACTAAGAAAAAGTAACAAAACGATATATAAAAGAGTATATAATCGCTATACGGATGAAGGATCAATGATTAACCAAAAAAGGATTTTATATGATTCCATTAAAAATATTTAAGCCGCTGGTAACTCTGGTGTTAGTGCTGCTGTTTTTCTCTGCGGGTGAAACCCATCCGGGATACGGAATAGTATCAGACGGGAAAGGCAAAATATACTTCACAGATATCGGTCGGGAAACCATCTGGAAAATGGATAATAACAATATCATATCAACCGTGACCACCGGAAAATGGACACATCAGCTTTTCCTGGATTCTCAAAATAATCTGTATTTTACCGACGAAGAATCCACAGATAATCAAAATGGTTATAGTTTCTGGAAGATTTCTGAAACCGGTACTTTAACCCAACTCATACCGCCCAGAACCAGAGATAATTTTCCGAGTGATATTTTTGTGATGGGTGACAATGGCACTCTGTATGTCGCTAACAACACAACGGTCTTTCAATCAACAGATGACAATCATTTTTATCCCCTCTCCCTGGCAGATAAAAACCAGCCGCTGGAAAAGGCAAAATTCAACAGCATATACTCTATGACCATGGGTCGGGATAATTCCATTTATCTGATTGATCGGGATAAACTGAAAAGAATCCGAAACGGAATGGTAGAGACTATCGCAGCAGACCTGATTGAAGAAAATCCCTCGAACCTCCCCATAAAGAACGCCCCCAACATACATTCCATTAACCGGCTGTTTGGTCTCGCCCTGGATCCGGATGGAAATATTTATGCCTGCTACTTCGGAAACCGACAGGTACTTAAAATATCAAATAAAAGGGAATTAAGTATATTTTATCAATCAGAAAATCCCTGGTCACCGGTGGGAGTGGTTTTTGATGACAGGGGTCTGATTGTTAAGGAGCACGGTTTTACAGAAAAACAGGGATGGATTGGTCCTCGAATAATTCTCCTCAGAGAAGATGGTGAAAAAGAGATTCTTGCAGAGATAATGCAATAATCTCCAGTTGCTGATTTAGATATATTGCCGTCTAGTTCAGAATTAACTGTTTATTCGGTAAAATACATCTGTGGATGTGCAGTGTTAAGAGCTCTATAAACTTAACTTTGAATATTTTAGATATCAGATTTATAAATAAAATTTTACCTGTTATTTCTGTTAATAAATTTCCAATGTAAATTCATGAACCTCGCTGTATTTTCTTCCCATGGAAATATGAAATTCACCATCAGTCATACCATAGACGGTAGACCACATGGTATTTGATTGAGAGGTGGCTTCCAAAATATCCATTGCTTCATTAAAGGATATAGTGCCGGATTTTTCTTCTAAACTTTGATAAGCGGTTCTATATCGCCAGCAGGGAGCATTGGTGGGGACACCTGATCCATAAATAATAAAATTGGTGCATACCTGCCAGGATTCATCGTTCTGTATAAGCCTGATCCGACTATCCAAAAATTCCATGATAACTGAATGACCGGATTTATCGGCAATGAGATAATGGACCTGAGGATAATCCATGGAAACATTATATTGCCTGATCAGTTTTTCAGCTTCCTCCACATCATCAGCATAATCCAGTACCAGGCGAACAACATCAAGTGTATAAATCGTTCTTTTATTAGGTTCGTAAGGCAACACCGAATTCGGAACTGCCATGATTCCAATTGCCACTCCCTTCTCATTGACACCATCAAAGGGGTAGAAAGGTGCGGCTAAGAGTTGGCGTCGGTTCTCCGGTGCATCGGGCAAGTTATTGGTATCATATCCCAGGTACTGTATATCCACCATGGATACTGAACGATATCCGTACGGCGGATGGGTATACAGGAGCAAAGCAGGCCGGTGGATCCAGTCAAAATTTCGGCCGAAAAATGCAGTACCATTCATTCCAAATGCAGAAAAACAGGTACATGCCCACTTGATTTCTTCAGATGTAAAAGATTTTGATACAAACGATGGACGGTAGCCTGTCTCAAGATAATCAGAAAATCCATAATCTCCGTAGTATTTCATCACATAAAGCGGATAATTATCAACTTTTTTCAGGCCGGCGAGTGTGAAATCCTGTAATTCTTCAGCTGAAGAAAACTGCGCAGGATCTGTATCACAGCTTAAACTGGCAAAAACCAGAAATACAGATAGCAGACTAAAAAAGCTGTTGTTTCTTTTGTTAAACATTGCATTCACCTCAATTAAATTTATCTGAATAGAAATTTTTCCGGCCTTATCTGATATAACCAGTTCGGACTAAAATAGTTACAAAATAATAAATTTTCTTTACGGTTTTTTCATTTTTACTGGTTTTTATTTAATTTAACGGTCTTTATCATGAAACAGACCTTCCTGACATATTGGGGATAAATATTTTGTGATTTTGGGGTGTTATCTATGGATTATGTGATGTATACAGTATATATTTATACTTAAAAAATATCTTATTTAGGATAAAGAGCAAATCAGGAGGAACTCATCATTAAAAAATTTGAAAAATTGTAAGGAGAATTTATTATGGCAGAAGAAAGCTGTGCGGACTGCCCGTTCAGGGCAAAGTATGATAATAATCCCCGATCTTTTCTGGGAAAACTGTGGCGCTGGCATGCAAACTGGTGTCCCGGCTGGAAAAAATATATGACTTCACTGCCGGATGAGGAACGAACCGGGATTGCCAAAAAATATAACATGAAAAAATATTTAGCGTAAATAATCGCCCGGTTGAACAGGCGTCCGACCGGCCTATCACCGGCCAATCGGTTTTGGGTTGACGAATCTCGGGTGGACGGCCCGGGAGATTACCTTAAAATACCAAGAGTTATGGCAGGTTGAGCAGGTATTCCGGCAGACGAAATCCCTCCTGGAGACCCGCCCATTTTTCATCAGAGAGATCAGCGTATTCGGGGGCAGGTGTTTTGTAGTTTCCCGGCGCTGGTGTTACGAAAAGAGTTGGACCATAGTTTGGAGCAGCACGGCTATGAGTATGAATGGGCCGAGATCAAACAAGACTTGTCCGCGTTGCAGGAAACGGTTTTAGAAGAGAATGGAAAAAAATGGTAATTCGCAGTGAATGTCAGTGAGTGTGCAGTCAGGTCTTTGGTGCCGTGGGGGTAGCACTTCCACCAACCATCCGGGAAATATAAATAAAATGACGAACAGGTAACCACACAAAAAATGTAGTGCCAAGAAAAAAAGTACATGGTCTAAGTATATGTTTTTATTGAATTGAAATTTGGCAACTGTTAAACTTCGGTCATATTTACCACTGAGACATCCGGATTGCCAGGCGGAGTAAGACATTCCCGGTACAGCAACATGCAGATTTATAACTGTCTCTCTGATAACAATCAATCTGACTTCGGTGGAACCATCCATTCTGATTTCAGTGATCTGCAGCAGGACCGCAGCACTTTCCGGAACAATGAATCTGTCGATTGAAACAGAGTCAGGATCAGGGAGCATGGCATTTTTTCTTGACAGAAAGTGATATATCTAATGTCATCCGAAATTATTTTAATCCACACTTTAAAATTAGATTTTTTAGATATAGTTTACCTCCGTCAGATCGATCGGAGAGAATTCTCACGCAGGCTAAAATTCTATTGAATACTCTGTATATCCTTTATCTTCTGTTTGCCCTTTTATTCCCGACAAATGGAACTGCCGATTGGAAAGAATACCAGGATCCGTCCGAAGGGTGTACTATCGGAGTAGCTTTGGGACGGGCGACACCGGACGGTCGTCCGCTGCTCTGGAAAACGCGGGATGCCTCGGCTACTGATAATGAGGTATATTATCGCACCAGTCTCCCCATAAAATACGTTTGTGTGATATCGGCAGGAATTACTTCGAACTCCTGGATGGGCGTCAATAGTAAGGGATTCGCTATCATTAATTCCGTTTCTTCCGATTTGCCCGGTGGTACTACCGGCATGGGAAACGGCACTCTCATGGCCTATGTTCTTGGCCACTGTGCTACCGTTTCCGATTTTCAGAACCTTCTTGACAGTACAAATGTAACCGGCCG
>JAFGSO010000099.1 GCA_016934605.1 Calditrichota bacterium
CAGATCATCCTCTTCCAGCTCCAGACAACCGAGGTTTTCGGATTCTTCAACATCCTGAACCGCAATGGCACGAAGAAGGTAGGTGGGTAGAAGATCGAGCGGCATCACCTTTTCATAATTGCCGATAGGTACAATAGAACGCAAACCACCGTTCAGTGAGGTTGTGAAATTGAATTTCTTGTAGGGACTGAAACTGGAGGCAAGGATACGTTTCACCGAGAAAAGATTCTTTCCGATTCCAAGCCAGCCCAGAAATTTTCTTTCATGGCCTTCAGTAAGGGCTGAAATCTGCTGATGAAATCGACCGAGATATGCCTGCGGTCCCTCAGATTTATGCCCGGATAAAACCGACCCGGAAATGACCCGGTTATTTCCGTCCTTTAGTTCACCTCGCACCAGATCGTTCAGGGAGGCTCCGAGCCAGGTACGAATTAGACGGGGATTCTTGACGGCGGGTCCGGATAGGGCAACTATACGTTCCGCATGAAGTTTGCCGGTGGCGAAAAGTACACCCATTGCAATAACATCCTGAGCCCCGATGTACCAGACAGTTTTATGCCGACCTACCGGATCGAGGAAATGAATATGAGTGCCGGGAAGCCCCGCGGGATGAGGGCCGGAAAATTCAGCGACAGTCAGCCGATCCAGCTCGATAGTGGGAATTGGTGTGCCCGGGGACTTACAGACAAATAATTTTCCATCGGTAAGTTTTGATATGATTTTCTGGCCCAGAAGAAAATTCTGTTTTTGACTCTCAACAATCTTTTCAACCTGTGGTGCAAGTGGATTTGTATCCATGGCGGTGATGAAAATAGAATGAGGGGCAATGTCCGGATTCGCCACCCGTCCGAAAGGCCTCGACCTGAGACTGCACCATACTCCCGAATCAATTAATTGCCGGACCACTTTCTCACGGGGCAGATCGTCAATTTCTTTCTCCTTGAAGGAGGGAAAAGTGATTTCTTCATGGCCTTCCAGTTCGATAACAACTGATTCGAACTTTCGTTTCTCCCCCCGGTTAATCTCAATAACCTTACCTGCTCCCGGCGAGGTATACTGGACGCGGGGAAGTTTTTTGTCACTGAAAAGTACCTGTCCCAGTTTTACCCGATCGCCCACGTTAACAGCCATTGTCGGTTTCATCCCAACGTAATCGTCACCCAGCACGGCCAATTTTTTGGGCATATTCCCTTCGCTGATAACCTGTTCCGGTTCCCCGGTAATCGGGACATTCAATCCTTTTCTAATGTGAATTTGTTCCATGTCAGCCCGTCATAAATCTGTATAAGTTTGTGATTATAATATCAAAACTGTATAAAAAAATTGTTCAGAAAGTTAAAAAACAAAAATTGTTAAAAACAATACCAGAATTTTTTTATTTTCTCTCTGAAAATGGGTTTTAATAATACTAAATCAATCTCTCTTGGTATTTCTTTTCGTGAATAATCTATAGAGAATTGGTACAATCATCAGGGTTAAAAAAGATGATGCCAGAAGCCCCCCGATAATAGTCCACCCCATGGGTGCCCACAGGGTACCACCACGAAGGGTAAGAGGAAGTAAACCACCAATAGTAGTTGCTGTGGTCAAAAGAATTGGAATAAATCGCGTCTGTCCGGCTTCCACTATAGCGTTATAACGGGACATTCCATCCGCCCGCAGCTGGTTTGTATAATCCACCAGGATAATAGAATTGTTTACCACTATACCGATCAGACTGGTAAAACCCACAAAAGCCGTGAAAGAAAAACTGTTACCGGTGACCAGCAGCGCTACTACTGACCCGACGATTGCCAGCGGAATGGCTGAAAATACGATGAGCGGCTGACTGTAAGAGCGGAATTGTAATACCAGTACGGCAAAAATGGAAATTATTGCAAGCAGAACCGCCTGCAGCATGCCCCCGAAGGACTCCTGTCTGCTCTCGAGTTCACCTCCGGCAGAAATCTGATAATCCGCCGGTAAATCCAATTTTTCAAGTTTGTTGAGTATAAATCTGGTTACCCCGTCAACGGAAAAGCCGCTTAATACGTCTGCAGTAACGGTAACATTGCGTTCCATATTGTAATGGTTTATTTCCATGGGAACGGCCTGGAACTCCAGAGAGGCGAGCTGTTTGAGTGGTATCATGTATCCGCCGCCGGAAGAAACATATATTCTGTCAAAATCTTCGATAGTTGGTTTTTCTCCAATCGGTAGACGTACCGTGATGTTATATTCCTTGCCTTCTTCATTCCGATAAACCGAAACCGGTAAACCGGAGATGCCGGTCCGCACTGTCCGGTCCACTTCCGACAGCGGTACCCCCAGCATTCCGGCTTTAGCCCGGTGAATACGTACATGCAGATCGGTCTTTCGAGTTCTCAAAGGATTTTCGATGTTGATTGTTCCTTCGGTCCCGCTGATAACCTCTTCAACTATTTGTGCCAGAGAGGAAAGTGTATCCAGATTATCTCCGGTTATCCGTATGGCAACAGGTGCTTCCACCGGTGGGCCTTGTTCAAATTCCTTGACTTCTATTCTGGCACCCGGGTAATCTGAGAACTCTGCTCTCAGTTCTCCGATGATCCGATCGAACAATGCCGATTCGTACTTCCGAAGTTCAACAAAAATTTGAGCATGATTGCTTTTTTCGTTTTCAGGAATAACATTGTAATAAATCTGAGGATTACCCTGTCCGATGTTGGTGGCGAAATGTCTCACCTCAGGGTACGCCAGCAGAACAGAGTCAACATACGCAGCAATCCGGGAAGTCTGGTCCAGACTGGTGCCCTGCGGTGTATTGATATTGATTATGAATTGAGGCTTTTCCGCTTTCGGGAAAAAACTGATCCCGATAAACATTCGGAAGATAAACAGGCTCAGGAACAAAACCAGGAATGAACCAGCGATAAAATGCCAGGGCCTGTTCAGCGCCATTTTCAACTGTCTCTGATACCGGGTATCAATCTGGCGGTCCAGGAATTTTCGAATCCGGCTCTTTTTAATTTTATGGCGTGCTTCCAGAAAGAGACTGGACAGATAGGGTGTGAGAGTGAGAGAAATCAGAAGAGAGGCCAGCAGCGTTATTATTACCGTCACTGGCATACTTCGGATGAAATCACCGGTAACATCCCCTATCATCATCATGGGAATAAAAGCCAGAACCGTGGTCAATGTTGAACTCGTCACTGCCCAGGCAATCTGGGAGGTGCCTTTTGTAGCAGCTTCCCGGTGGCTGAATCCACGCTCGATGAAGCGGGAGATGTTTTCGGTTACCACAATAGCATTGTCAACCAGCAGGCCGAGCGCAATAATCAGACCTGCAATAGTCATTTGCTGAATCCCGTAATCAGCCAGATCTATAAAACCGATGGCAATAAAAATGGAGGTGGGAATGGCGATCATCACTATAATAGAAGCGCGCCAGCCGACCGTCAGAAACATTACCAACCCGACCAGAATGAGGCCTTGCAGAAGATTCATGAAAAATCCGCTGACCCGACTGGAGACGCTTTCGGACTGATCGAATGCAATTTCCAGGGAAATACTGTTTGGAAGAGACTCCTTGAATGTGTTCAGTTTCTTATCGAGATCTTTCCTGACATCAAAAATATTTGTTCCCTGTTTCTGGTTTGCTGTCACAAAAACGGCCCGGTTACCATTAAATCGAGCCCGGTAATTCTGATCGGCATATCCGAAATAAATATTCGCCACATCCTGTAAATAGAGAATTTTATCTCCACTGGCACGTACAATAGTTCTGCGAATATCTTCCAGCGACGAATAAGAACCGCTGGTCTTTATATTAAATCTTCGCGATCCGACATCAATATTTCCTCCGGGAATATTCTGGTTGG
>JAFGSO010000001.1 GCA_016934605.1 Calditrichota bacterium
GTACAGCCAAAGGCCTTCGTTTCAGATACTGATACTTTTTCACCTGCTAAAATTTCATTCAGCGCATTTCTCAAATCCTGAGATTTGACTTCCGATTCCCGCTGAGAATCATCTATTCTGCCATGATAGATAATTTTAAACTCAGGGCTCAGTACGAAAATTTCCGGAGTCACTTCGGCCTCAAATCTGTCCGCGATGATATTCTTCTCATCTTTCAGTATGGTAAAGTTTAGACCATTTTTTTCGGCATGTTTGGAAATTTCTTCAACGCTTTCCTGTTTATTTGAGTTTATGCCGATAAAGGCCACATCCTTCTCGCTATAATCCCTGTATATACTGGCCATACGCTCATTGTAAGCATTTGAGACCGGACATTGCGTTGCTATGAACATAACCACAATCGCCTTTGAATCCTGGTAATCCGACAACGAGTGCGGTTTTCCATTATAATCCGGCAGCGTAAAATCCTTGACGGATTCAGATTCGCCTGAAATGGCCACAGAAAATACAACCACCAGCAATATGATTGAAATCAGATACGGGATTAACTCTTTTATTTTAAACATAACAGATCCTCCTGGTTTGATTTGGCTTTTTGTTCAAACTATAATATGAACGATTCGTTCCCGGAATCCGGCAATTGATATAGAAACAGGCAAAAATTGTGTATTTTTGCCTGTTAAGTAAATGAATTTTAACTAATTACAGTCAATACTGAATTTCTGCAAACTCTTTGACCTGTGCCGGAATTTTTTTCTCATCTCCAACTATCACGATAGTCATCCGGTCCTCCTGCAAATATTTTTTAGCAATGTCCCGGATATCCTGGGGATTAACTGTGTAAATATTTTGAATATAATTATCGAGATATTCTTTGCTCAATCCGTGCAGGTTTATGAACGCCAGCTGGTTAATAATTCCGCTTCGGTTTGAATTACGCAGAACGAAAGTACCTGCCATATAATTCTGCACACCATTGAGTTCACTTTCAGGAGGTTTTTCCTCTTTCAACCGGTCAATTTCATAGAAAATTTCCCTGATCGAAGCGCCGGTCACTTCAGTGGAAACATCGGCAACCTGGATCCAGTAGGCATCCCGGTAATGAGAAGAGATGTAACTGTGCGGAGAATATGTATAACCTTTATCCTCTCTGATATTGGCTGTGATACGCGAAGAAAAATATCCTCCCAGCAAGGTGTTCATGACTCTTAAATCGGTATAATCCTCATGGGAAGGATCTTCAACCGGTATTCCGATGTAAATTGTCGACTGCGGGGCTTCAGACCGGTTCACCAGATAAATTTTCCTTTCTGATTTTGCCTGAGCCGGTTTAGCGACTGGTTCATTCCCTTTTTTCCAGTCTGAAAAAGCAGATCTGATAGCCTCTTTTACAGCTTTTTGATCAAATTTTCCGGCAACATAGAGGTGTGTCCGGACAGCTCCGTAATTCTCTTCATAGAATTTTTTAATCTGATCCAGGGAATAATTTCGGAGCATTTCTTCAGTGGGAAACAATCGCCCGTAGGGATGGTTCCCATAAAGCACTTTCAGAAATTTCTCACTGGCAAGTTGCTGAGGCTGAGTTTTGGCAATACTTAAATTCCGCAGGTAGTCATTTTTCAACCGGCCGAATTCTTTTTCAGGAAAAGATGGATTGATCAGAATATCTGCAATCAGATAAATCATATCAGAAGTAAACTCTCCCAAAACTTCACCACCTGCCCAGCTCTGATCCATACCGGTGGAGACTGATATTTCACCACCAAATCCGGCTGCCTTTCTGGCAATTTCGGCTGCAGTCAGTGAAGTTGTTCCCTCTTTCAGCATTTCTGCTGTTAAATCGGCCAGCCATACCTCGTTTTCCTGCTCATTGATATTTCCAATTCGCATCACTGCTCTGACAACTGCCCGTGGCAGATTTCCATAAGGAACCAAACTCACCTGCAGACCGTTATCCAGCGTCATCGTTTCTACAGGTGGAAAGGTGAAATCTTTGGGTTCTCCCCCTTCGGGAGGTGTCTCAATCTGGCCGAAACCGATTCCGGTAGATAAGATAAGCAGTAAAAAAGTGTATATAAAAATTTTATAGGTCATGGTAATATCTCCTGTTCACTATTGATCTTTAGATTCAATGATTAGCACTGTTTGATTGGTGGGGCGCAGATATTCACGGGCAGTTTCAAGAATTAAGGCTGGTGTTACAGCCACGAAATTTTTCTCTATCTCATTAATAAGGGAAGGATTGTCATCGAAAAGTGCAAAACTGGCAAGCAGGTCTGCCCGTCCGAATCCATAGTATTCCTCCATGATGTCATAGATATCGGCTCGCTTTTTAATGAGTGCCCGATCCAGTGTCGTCTGTTCGACCTCGCTGCTCCGTACCTCTTCAATAACATCCGTAATAACCTGAAGTATGGAATCCGAAGCCACATCGAGGTCATGAAAAAGATATCCTGTCCATAATATGGGACCGTCGTAGTTAAACATATTTCCCAAAAGATTGATGCCTCCCTCAATGGAGCCCGTGAGTCCTTTTTCCTGAACAAGGGCCTGATACAAACGGCTGTCATCACCCTGTAAAAGTATCTGATCCAGCAAACCCACGGCATAATACTCCGGGCTATTTCTGTCCGGCATATGATAGGAAAAAGCCAGAGCGGGTCTGGAAGCAAGTTTGTCTTTTTTAGTAAACAATTTAGCTTCTTCCTGTCTGGGCTCACTGACATCAGGTAGTTCTACCGGATTTCCAGCCGGGATATCGCCAAAATATTTTTTGACCAGACGAAGAGCTTCTGAGGGTATCATATCCCCGGTAATGACAACAACAGCATTATTCGGTTTATAATAGGTATCAAAAAAGTCCTGAACATCATTCAGATTTGCTGCTTCGATATCTTCAAGTTCTCCGTAAAAATTATGGGCATTATACCAGTTTTCATTCGCATACTGAGGCATATCCAGCCAGGGGAATCCACCATAAGGCTGATTCATCACATTCACCTTCACCTCATTGATCACCACACCCTGCTGATTGGTCAGGTTTTCCTGAGTGATATCCAGTCCTTTCATGCGGTCCGCTTCAGCCCATAAGGCCGTCTCCAGTTTATTGGATGGGAGAATCTCAAAGTAATTTGTGAAATCAAAGCGGGTTGATCCGTTTAGAATTCCTCCATTGTTCTGTACCAGACGGATAAACTCCATTTTACCAAGATTTTTTGAGCCCTGGAACATCATATGCTCAAAAAGATGTGCAAAACCCGTTCTGTCTCTGGGTTCGATTCTGAATCCAATATGATAATACACCGCAACAGTTACCAGAGGTGCGGTATGATCCTGCGAAAGAACCACTCTGAGTCCGTTATCCAGTTTATGGTATTCCACTGGAATAGTATACCCTATTTCCTTCTCAGAACAGGAATTTA
>JAFGSO010000524.1 GCA_016934605.1 Calditrichota bacterium
GATCCAGATCACATCCATCAGAAAGAGATCGGGATCCGGCTGTCTGGCTTCCAGGGATATCACCAGTCCCTGACGGCGCTGATCGGAATCCGTGGGTTGACGTACCAGCCGAATATTCTCACCGGAACCTTGCTCAAAATCTGAGATCAATTTTTCCCAGAAATTTACTTCCTGCGGAGCTCCGCCAATCCATATGGTTAAATTCTCTTCCTTCGAGGTACATCCGGAAGTTACAACCAGCAGAGATACCAGGAACAAAAACAAAAAAGAATAAAACGTTATACATTTATTTTTATTCACGTCCAAAATGAATTTTTTGGCTATGGTGTTCTTGATCATTCAACTTCTTCAATCATTTTTTGAAAATCCTTCTCTTTCAGAATTTTTACATTTTCTTTTTTCGCATCGTCCAATTTAGAACCTGGATTCTCTCCCACCACTAAATAATCCGTATTTCCACTCACGCTGGAAGTTGCCCTGGCTCCCAGGGATTCCACCAGATCTTTGGCTTCACTCCGTGAATAATGGTCAAGCTCTCCGGTGAAAACAAAAGTCTTGCCTTCCAGGGGAATTTTTTCCCGGCCTTTAGTGGATTTGACTGAAACACCGGCATCCAGCAGATTATCGATCATCTCCTGGTTCACATCTTCCGCAAAAAAGTCATGAACTGTTTCGGCGATTTCCGGGCCTATTTCAGAGACCGCAACCAGATCGTCATAATGCGCTTTTCGAATTTTATCCAGTGTATGGAATTTACGGGCCAGAACCCTGGCAATATGACGACCCACATGACGGATACCCAGAGCATAGAGAAATCGATCCAGCTCCGGTTTCTTCGATTCCTGGATAGCATCATATAATTTTGAAGCGGATTTTTCTGCAAATCCTTCCAGTTCTTTGATATCTTTTTTCGAGAGGTGATAGAGATCCGGCAGATTTTTCAGCATTCCACGTTTAACCATTCGATCAACAATTTTATCACCCAGGTTTTCAATATTCATGGCCTCCCGGGAGGCATAATGCTGAATCCGGTTCTTCAACTGGGCCGGACAGGAAAGACCCGCAGGACAGAAATAATACGCTCCTTCATTGACAACCTCTGTTCCGCATACCGGGCACTCATCCGGCATGGTAAATTTTGGTCCCCTTTTCTTTCCACCCGATTTAACGCGCTCCACTACTTCCGGTATCACATCTCCTGCTCGAATAATCCGAACTTTGTCTCCGCGTCGAACATCCTTTTCATGAACTTCCTCTTCATTGTGGAGCGTAGCCCGGCTCACCGTAACACCTCCAACATCCACCGGATCCAGCAAGGCAACCGGTGTCAGCATTCCGGTACGGCCAACCTGAACGACTATCTCCCTCAGAATGGTTACCTCCTTTTTCGGCTCAAATTTCCAGGCCATAGCCCAGCGTGGGTTACGTTGCCGCTTTCCCAGTTCTTGCCGCAGTTCCCGGTTGTCCAGTTTGATGACGATACCGTCGATCTCAAAATCCATACCATCACGCTGTTCTGCCAATTTTTCACGATATTTTTTTACTTCATCAAATGAATCGCACTTTTTATTTAACGGACTGGTTTTTAATCCCCATTCAGGAAACTTTTTCAGTACATCCCAATGACTTTGAATTTCAATTCCTTCCATTTTGAGAATTTCATAGAAGAATATATCCAGTGGTTTGTCTGCTACCTTGCGGGAGTCCAGTTGGCGGATGATTCCTGCGGCCGCATTACGGGGATTTGCAAAGGCGTTCTCTCCCTTTTCAACGCGTTCCTTGTTCATTTTCTGAAATCCGCTCCTGGACATGATGACTTCACCACGCACAGCCAAATAATCCGGGAGATCATTCTTCTGTAGCTGTAGAGGCACCGAACCAATAGTTTTTAGATTTTCAGAAATATCTTCACCGGTAGTGCCGTCACCCCGGGTGGCCCCATATGAAAATTTTCCGTTTTCATAAACCAGCTCAACTGAGAGTCCATCAAATTTAGGCTCTACTATATAGGTGACATCTGATTTATTCACATGTTTATGGATATAATCATCAAAATTTTTTATTTTATTTTCTTCCAGTGCAGAATCCAGGCTCAGCATGGTTTCGGTGTGCTGTACTTTTTTAAACTCATCTACCGGAGGTGCCCCTACCCTGCGAGTCGGTGAATCAGGGGTTTGTAATTCCGGAAATGAATCTTCCAGTTCCTGCAATCTCGCAAATAATTTGTCATAGGCACGGTCTGAGATAACAGGGTCATTTTTGACATAATATCGATAATTATGGAATTCCAGTGCTTCCCGAAGTTGTTCTGCCTGTTCCTTAGCTTCCTTCGGGGAAAGTTTTGAAGTATTTTTGAATTTGGTGGACGGATTTTTCTTAAATGGATTTTTTTTTGCCATAGTTAAGTTCCAACCTGGATCGTGAGTTAACCCGGGTTGTATCAAAAGTCAAATTATGAGAAATAAAATACAATAATATGAATATTCAAATTCGAAAAAACTATCCCCCTTCTTCCCATCCCTTTAAAACGTAAGGTATTGGGGGATGAATTAATAAGTTTTTTCTGAAAAACGATATTTATATTTATACATATTTTTTAACTTTTGATACCGCCCCAGGTTTCTAGTTTCTTTGGACCAGTTTGAGTAAAGACTTATATGGACGGGTATTCAGGACGTCATCCGGTTCAAGCCATCCTCGTCTACCCTGGTAAATACCGAATCGCATGAAATTCAAATCGGAAATCGAATGTGCATCCGTGGAGATGGCCACTTTTACTCCAATTTCCCTCGCCATACGGCAATAGGTGTCAGAAATATCAAGACGATCCGGCTGAGCATTCAGTTCGATAAAACATCCATTATTAACCATTTCTTTCATAATTTCTTCCAGATCTATTTCATAAGGCTCCCGCTCTCCGATAATGCGTCCGGTAGGATGCGCCAGAATATGAAAAAAAGGATTCTCCATAGCTTTCAAAACGCGCTTTGTCTGCTTCTTGCGAGACATATCTCTATGATAATGAACAGCACATACTACAACCTCTAACTCTGATAGTATGCTGTTAGGTAAATCCAGTGAACCATCTTCCAATATATCCACTTCCATGGATTTAATGATCCGGAAATTTTTGTAATTTTTATTGACCTTCTCAACTTTTTCAATCTGTTTCTCAACACGCTTCTCATCCAGACCGCCGGCCATCGCCACACGTTTGGAATGATCCGTAACCGCCAGATATTCATATCCAAGGTCTTTTGCTGCTTCAGCCATTTCTTCCATGCTAAATTTGCCGTCGCTCTCTTTCGTGTGGGATTGAAGATCTCCATTTAGATCAGAAAGTTCAATCAGATCTGGCAGATTATTTTGCACAGCAGCTTCAATTTCTCCGTTATTTTCACGTAATTCAGGCTCAATGTAGGTTAAATTGACACTATGGTAGACTTCTTCTTCTGTCTTGCCGGCAACCCGTTCGTCGTTTTTAAAAACTCCATATTCATTGATCTTTAGATCATCCTTCTGTCCTCTTTTACGGATGGCAATATTGTGAGCCTTTGAACCGGTAAAATAAACCAAAGCTGCACCATAACTGACCTGTTGAACAACCCGAAGATCCACCTGCAGTCCGGTTCGGAGTATCACAGAGGACTTTGTCTTACCCTTTGCGATAATTTCCTTAACATCCTCGTATGTAACAAATCGGTCCATAATATTTGAACCTCTTTTACAGGTTGCGAGAACATCAATATCTCCAACGGTTTCTTTACATCTGCGGAAACTGCCGGCAACCTGCAATTTTTTAAGACCTTTGGTTTCCTGAAGATAATCCAGCAGTGGTTGAATTACTCGTTCTGCTTTCACCAGACGTGTGCGATGAGCTTTCCCGCGTTTTCTTATACGTTGCGCTTCTTCCAGGATTTTTTGCTGAGTCTTTTGACCAAATCCTTCCAGGTCACTTATTTTCCCGCCTTTAGCCATCTCTTCCAATTCTTTGATATTCCTTACACCGAGATTTTCGTACAGTGCCTTTACCCGCTTTGGACCGATAGTAGACATTTTCATCATTTGTAATAAACCGGGGGGCATTTCCTTTTCGAGTTCTTCGAGCTGTTTCAAAGTGCCGGTTTCTACTATCTCCTTAATTTTACCGGCCAGATCCTTCCCGATCCCGGACAACCTGGTGAGATCTTCATCCTTCTCTACCAGTCCGGCTACATTCTTGGACAGGCTGGTTACTGTGCGGGCAGCATTTCGATAGGCACGAATCCGGAACTGATTTTTATCCTGAATATCCAGAAAATCCGCGACCCTGTTAAAAATGTCAGCGATATCCGAATTGTGGATCGGCATGAATAACCTTTCTTACTCGATTATAAAATTTCAATGTTTCTTGGCTCTTTTTTGTCCTTTTTAGGTAATTTCAGGTGAAGAACCCCTTCCTCCAGTTTGGCTTCTGCTTTAGTTGCATCCACACTTTCCGGTAATCCGATTTTCCGGTCCAATCTGGTGAACTGACGTTCGGTCAGATATTCTCTGGTACGGCCTTCTGCTTTCTTACGCTCAGCTTTGATTCGCAATACGTCATTATGAACACTCACATCTATTTCATCTTTAATAAAACCTGGAATTTCCGCTTCTACAATTATCGCATCCTTTTCTTCATACATGTCCACCGGATACGAACTTCCCGGTTCTGTTTCCAGGGGTCCCTCTCTCCATAATCTGTCCAGATCTCTTTCAAAATCCTCGGGTAATACAAAAAAGGGACTGATCCATGAACGTCTTCTTCTTCTCTCAGGTTGTAACATAATTTTTCTCCTTTGTTTTTATTGAAGAGTTAAAGGAATGAATCAAATACATAAATCATCACTTTTGTGATTCACGAACTCGCTCTGCCAGATTTTCAACGGAATCCATAAACTCCTCCAGAGCACCGGCCATCAAATCATTCATCATCTGCCAGATGTTGCCTACTTCTTTTTCATGATGTTTAAATTCGGACTGGAATTCCTGTTGTTTTTTACGAAGCCTGCGAATTTCATTTTTAATTCCTTCCCTGGTTTTGGGGTCATCAGCAATTTCCTCCAGCTCCTTCAGCTTTTTTCGCGCTTGTTCAAAACGCTTTTCCATATCAGTTTCAAAAGTTTTTCGTTTCATAACCATCCGGGAATCCTTCCAAATTTAAATGCGAGAGATTTATCGTGATTTTTATAAAAATCCACATAATTCAGGGAATTTTCCTATTTTTAAGTTAGATTAGATATTTCTCCGACAGGTGAGTTACAGTTATTATAGATTCAATATCAATGCCATAATCATTGTCTGTTTATATAAGTGTAATAAAATCAGTATACTAACGATTTTCAAAAAGCTTTATATATAACGAGCAAAACAGACATGCATCTTCACTTTACCCTTTTTGTACCAAAACAACACACCCGAATAACAGGCAAATGAAATAAATGTAAATTTACGGTACATGGCCTGTCCTTAGGGGGATATATCGTGCAAAAAAGGTACGGAGAGGAAGGAATATGGAATATGGTATAAGGTATAAGGTATATGGGTACGGTGCAAGGATTCAGGTTCGGGAAGCAGGGGTCAGCTCCCCGCAACTCCTTCCTGATCTGTGGTCCGGCACTTAAATAACAGAATAATCGATATATGGAAAAATTGTAATTCGTTTAAGTGCAGTACTACTTTCTATATTTACTTAATCCTCCTACCATCGCTTCAGTTTGGACGATTTGGAAGCCGGACATTTTGTACTGGTGAAAGGGATTTAATACTTTTTGGTTATTTCAAACTGTTACCCGAGCTTGACCTTTCCCTCACCATATACCCTTATTTCCCTATACCCCCTGATACCATATATCTCCTCTATCCTGGCACTTTATTCCTTGCTTTAGTCGGATCCTGATACCAAAATACTGGTATTCACCCCATTCAGATCTATACGTCCCCGTCCGTCACCAAGCCTTCCCGTAACCGCCTTCTGGCCGATCTGTGCATCGTGCAGGTTTAAACCGCTAACTACCACTGCTCCGTTAACGGTTACTGCAGAAAACTGTGCAGATGTAGTTCCGGGAAAAGATATATTGATCACTCCGTTGGTAACAGCAAGAATACACTCGCCATCCGGAGGGAGTGCCGCATTTCCGGTTATGTCGCCATTCACAATTTGTCCGTTGATGGAGCGATATACATTATTTAAGAGGAGTGATCCATTGACAATACTAACCTGTAATTTCGATTTAAGGGAATCAAATGTTCCTTTTTCAGAATTGAAAACACTACCAACCGCACTGGAAAGGGAATAAACATTCACTTTTCCGTTAATCTGGTCTATTCTGATCATCCAGTCCTGTGGAATACGAATATGATAATGAACTGTATAATTTCTGCCATCAGACTGAGATGGTTGCGTTGTTCTGACCGCAATCCCGGTCCGTGAAGAATCAATCATTATATTTAACAGGGCAAGATGCGATTCTGCATCGGAGCGGCTATCAGATTCTACTTTTTTCTCCCCCCAAATTTCAACCAGGCTGAGATCACTGACACCAGTAATCTCCACCGAGCCATTAATATTGTAAAGGTCAAATGCAAAACGATTTTCCGTACCGATTCGATAAAAGAAATCTTGTGTAGCAGTATAGCTGTTGTCACCATGGTATTCATTATCAGGCTCGACAATACAGGAATTGATGATAAAAGTCAGAGATAGAATGATTACCAGTCTCTTAAGAAAAAATTTTTGATGATGTAAACGTTTCATTTTTTTCTCCTTTATAAAAAATTTTTGTCAAATTTGAAATAATGCACCCGATTTATTTTATCCTTTGAATTCATTTCCACGATCATAAAACCGATCGCACCTATTTCACCGCTGCCCGATATTCTCGGACCACCGTTGTGCAGATCCTTTTTCCGGATCTCAGTAAAATTTATTATTTCTCTTTTTGTTTATTTATCGTTTGATATCGATCGATCATGTTTCAGAATTTCAATTGCCTCTGCTGCAGATTTTTTCCATTCAGTATTTTCTTCAGCACAATTGTTAACAACAATTTGATAGGCATCGATTGCCTGCCCCGGTTTATTTATGGCCTCGAATGAACGACCCAGATAAAAATATGCCTCACAGGATTTCTGCTGTGGTAATCCTGTATCCAGAATTTTATTAAGTTTCAAAATTGTATTGGTATAATACTGATGATGATATAACGCCAGTGCTCCATTGATTACCGGTCCCCATGATTCCAGAGCTACCAATGAATCGTTATCTATAATATCGCGATTGTCCCCATGAACTACGCTTACCTTGCCAAGACGCAATTCGGTTTTTTGAGGACGCTTTTCCAGTCTATTCACTTTTCCTTTTACCAGAAAAAGAAACAATTGGCGTTCGGTAATCTTCCTTAAATCAGCAATATCCAGAATTGAATTAGGTCCCAGTGTAAAAAGGGTACCATCTTCCAATTTCAGTATAACTTTACCGTTTTCTCCGGTGAGAATTGTATCCACATCTTTTATGAGAATACCGAGGGAAACTGGTTGCCAGAATTCCTCAATACCCCTTCGCACCAGCACTTCACCGGAAATTTGATCAATTTTTACCTGAATTGCCTGCCTGTCCTGAGCGATCAACGAAGACGCAAGAAAAATCAGAAGAAAACTCTTTCCTATTCTATACATAGTGTTCTCCTTTCTGAAATTCAATGCACTCATGATTGAAAACAATCATTCCACATCATAAATTCGCACCCATCCTTCCGCAAGTCCGTTGCGGATTTCCGCTTCTTGCAGATAGTTCAAGGCACCCTGGTTCCAGGCTTCATCAAAATCCCGACCGATGAAAGTAGTCTCAACCGGTATCCAGATGATATTCATTCCTGCAGAATTTTCCCTTAACAGGTATCGCTTCTCATTTATGCTTACCGTTCGAGCCTTCTCGACCGCAATACCCGAATCAAATATCAGATAGAGATGTGCCAGTGTTTTTTCAGGGTCCTGTACCTGCACAAAAGCGGTGTGGATTCCCAGACTTTCCAGAAGGGAAGCATACAAGACAACAAGGTCATCGCAGTCTCCGCTGCCAAGATGCAGGGTTTCCAGAGCAAATTGTACCCGGTCGTCCTGATAAAAAGGAATATTCGGATCACTCTGATAACGAATGTCACTTTCGCCAAGTTCATTGAAAATAATTCGGGCGTTTTGAAGATTTTTTGGCTCATTAGAAATAGAATCGATCCCTTTTCCGGCAATCTCCCGGCTTAATTGAATTATTTCATCGTTATCGGGGGTTACGAAATAACCGAGTTTGTCCACCTCGCCGTTCCAGGAATTGCGGGAATGCACAATAATCTGTTCCGTAATAGTTTCTTTGTAAGTAACTCCTGCTCTTCCCTCAATCTCTATATCCAGAACGGCCGGCTTTCGGGAATCTACCTGACTGATGTTTGAAGAAAAGAGTGCCTTTACCGGTATGTCCTTTGTTTCACCTTTATCAATGGTAACGAAACCGCTCTCTTTTATCCGTGCGGAAAAGGGTGAAACCTGTGAA
>JAFGSO010000525.1 GCA_016934605.1 Calditrichota bacterium
ACGGGAGTAATCACTGTAAACATTTCCGTGAGGACGGACATAAATCCCGCGGGGACACAATCTGTATGCCTGCGATATCGGCAGAGCAGAATGAACACCATATTTTCTGGCTTCATAGGAAGCTGCCGAAACAACCCCCCTGCCCTTTCCTCCTTCGGGGTCCGCCCCTACAATTACCGGCTTTCCACGCCACTCCGGATTCAGTAACTGTTCAACAGACGCAAAAAATGCATCCATGTCCACATGTACAATAATTTTTGGCCACGTGTTCATTTAACTGAAACCAAAAATCGCTATTAAAAATATTGAGAAAATAATTCCCAGATACAAATTCTGCCGACTCTTACTCTCTTTTTCCTTATCAGACTGAAGCTGGCTAAGATTTATTTCCCGGTATTCTCCCACTGTTAAATTAAATTTGCCCCGCAAAACGATGCGATTATGCTCCGGTGGCTGTTTAAAAAGTGGATAGATCAGTTCAAGAAAAATACTGCCCGATACCACTTTATCTTTCTTATCCCTGTCAAACGAAATTTTACCGTCAATATTCCTGCCGGATACTTTATCGTTTCTGACAAATCCGTTGTAGGTAATGAAAACATTAGATTCTTTATTCTGCCAGGTCATTGAGCCGGGAATTGAATCCCCCAACACCACAAAAATATCATAAAAATCTGTCTTTGTTTCACTGAAATCGCCTGCCAGAATTCTAAGCACATTCTGATTTCCCATTTCCAGCTGGGGATAATATTTTATCTGAACTGTATCTTCTGTCTGTATTAGCAGCGTCGAATCAAATTTGACCTGTACATTCCGATAAAGTAACGCTGTTCTTATTTTTAAACGGAGAGAATCATTCTCATCGATTTTAATGATAATATCACCTGGCACATTCTGGCTATAAATTCGGAAAGGAACAAACAGAATTATCATAGCCAGGAAAACTGTCAAAAAAATATGGAATCGTGGCATACTGCCCTCAGTTTTTCATATATTATTAATTATGCTACTTATTTTTCAGACTACTTTGCAGAAGTTTTAGACGTTTCAATCGTTTTTCAACAAATTCATCATGATAAAAAATATTGGAAATATATTTTTCCAGATATTGAACTGCTTTGTTAATGTCATCTTTTTCGTCAGCAATAATACCCAGCCATTTATAACATTCCCAGCAGTTTTCATCATAACGCACTGCTCTCTCAAGCAGCTTCTCTGCTGCCAGAGTGTCTCCCTGAGCCATATAAAACAGGCTGCTTTCCAGTAATACTTTACTATTGGTATTATCCAATTCGAAAGCCAGACGATACTGGTCTCTAGCTGTATCAAATTTTTTCATCTGTATGAAATATTTTGCCCTGTACAGATATATTTCCGGATCGTTCGGATCCAGCGACAGGGCTTTATTCAGGTAGGTAACTCCTTTTTCCGGATCACCGGTTTTAATATAGGCAATTCCCAGATGCTTGAGAACCCGCAGATTGTCAGGATGCTTTTCAGCGTATCTTTCGAGATAATCTAACGCTTTTTTACAGTCTTCTAAATGAAAATGCGCCAAACCTTTTATTCGGAGAACCTCGTCGGACATACCGCCCTGATTCCCGAAATAATTCACACGCTCCAGTGCCAGCAGCGGCTTTTTAGCATCGATATAAGCATCTGCCAGATCGAGCTCGTAGCGGAGAGAATCGGGAAAAGAATCTGTCAGGTAGTTCAGAATCTGTGCAGCCTTATCATATTGCCCTGCTTTGGTATAGAGTTTTGTCAGCCGTTTCCAGGTATCAGGATAATACGATTTATAGCGCAGGGCGTGCTCGTAGGAATTAATCGCCTTATAAACATCTCCCTGCAATTCCAGTATCTGACCTCTGGCATAATAGAAAGGAGCATATTCCGGTTTCAGCGAGATAGCTTTATTCATCTGATCGAGTGCCAGGGCATAATCCTGATTTTTAAGGTAATCCATCGCTGTTTGATAATACAGGAATGCAGGTTGATTTGTTTCAGACACAGTCCTTGTTTGACGACCCGAGCTGCAACCGATGGAAATAATCGCCGTGAAGACCAACAATACCGGCAGGTATTCAATATTTTTTCTGTGTTTCATGACACCTTCATAATGAATGTATAAACCTTCCTGAAGAAACCTCCTGCCCAGAATCCTGTAAATACAGCCATAAAATGAATAATCAGATACCAATCCAGAGAAAATTTCAAAAGATACACCAGGTAAAAACCTGTAAAAAATATAATTACGAATCCGACCACCAGATACAGCCAGTTTATCGTTTGCCGCCACATAAACCAAAACAAAGATAGGATAAATCCGGCAGGCAAAAAAGTAAAAACTTCTTTGGCAATCTGGATCAGAAATTCAAGACGACTCGCTTTTATAAAAGCTATGTTTCGGGCACCGCCGGACAAAAACAAAATCCTGAATGATTCGACAAAAGATAAAATTGTATTGTCATTTAGAAGGAATATAACTATATAAATTATGTAAATGAAGGCAAGAACTTTAAAGAATTCCAGATATTTTCTGAAATAGAACAGGTGGTCCTTTCGCATTTCCTGTTCATTGTTCTGCCATTGAAACTGATAATAAAACATGATGAATCCCAGAAACAGACCAGTCTCGGCAGACAATATATCATTGATTGAATGATAGCGGATTGGAATAAGTAATTGATAAATTTCCAAAAGCACCGGTAAAATGATGACTGCTATAAGCAGGTAGATTATATCTTTTCTACGAAAATGCCGGGAGAAATATCTGAATATTCCATGACAGAGAAAATAAATAAAGGTGGTAAACATCATGATCGAAACGGGGAGAGAGTTGAAAAAATCAGCTAAACCGGGACGAGAATTGATTAAGAGATAAGCACTGTGTTTCACCGTTGATAATCCTGGCTGATAGGTAAATGGGGCAGAATAATAAAGAAAAATAAAAGCAAGGAACAGGGCTGAAATTGTCATTTCCGGTTTAGACACGAACAGGAAATAAAGGAACGTTTTTATCTGACGGTGAAATTTTAGATACAGTAAAAGCATCGCTCCGGCGCCAAGTAAGGTTCCCAGAGTGTTTGTGGTCAAATCCATAACGGATGTTGTGCGGTCGTAGGTAAATAACTGAAGTATTTCCACCATCAAACTTATGAGAAGCCCTGTCATCAGAATATTCAGCCAGTCTTTCAGAGAGAAATTCCGGTAATAATTCAATATCTTTTTCAGTGCCAGAACAATTCCCAGGGGAATAAAAAAGATCACATTTGCCAATACATCAGACCGATCCAGACGGGCTATAAGACGGCTTACTTTCTGAAAAGGGATCCAGTCTATCCTTCCGATATTTCTTTCGAGAGCAGGAAAACTGTTGATAAAATTGAAGGGAACTATTGTCGAATAAATGATAAAAAAAATATATGAATAGATAAAAAAATCAACCCAGTGTTTCTTTAGAAACTGATAATATCTTTCCATACCTTCTGTATTCTTATCCATATTGCCCAAATCCGGTCTTCTGAACCCTCAGTATCATTTCCCGTCACTATAATCGGCACAAAAGGTTCCTGCCTTCCTGGATTTACCGGAAATTGGTCTCAGGCAGGATGTTATTTAATGATTTTTTAAAACACAGGTTTCAACGGGTGAAGTATTTTCATCAATATAATTACCTCTTTCCCCGTCCTCCGCGGATTTCTGCATGAAAATAAATATATGATTATTGCCTTAGCTCCGAAATTTTTTGATATAAGTCAAT
>JAFGSO010000526.1 GCA_016934605.1 Calditrichota bacterium
AAAGAATCACAAGATGTAGTGAAGACTGGAGGTAATTTTTATTGTAAATATTAGACTTAACTCATCCAAGTGTCGAAGTTGGGCTAAAACCAAAGACACACAGAAAAAGTCTTAATGATTTAAGCCGCTTAATTCACGAACAAGAACTTGAATATATTCAATGTAATGATCTTTTTTCTCTGTGCTCTGTGTCTGGTCTGTTTAGTAGTAAAATTTAAGAATGAATCAGGTTAATTAACACGCTTCTAATTAAGCGGATTATTCTGTGAGATTCTCAAAAATCCTGCTGCCTCCATCATTTGCTCTGTACTACTTCAAAAATCCGGGCTGTCTGATAACTTTGCCCCCATTGATTTGTCGTCTTCACCACAATGCTATGAATTCCGGGCTCTAAATTCTCTGGCAGCGGTGCCTTCCAGATGTGAACAGATTTCATGGGATTGATCCAGCCCAGATAAAGTTCCTTGTTTCTGGAGTGCATCCTTTCGAAAAACGGATCGGTGGAGATTTCTCTGGACATGGTAGCTGATTCACCACCATCAATCCGGCATTCCACTACCGATTTCTCATTTCCGTCGAACACATTCACCACAATTTCAATATTCCTGAGGGAATCCGCGGAAATGTTTCCTGTCGGGCTTGAAATTCTCATCTGAAAGTCAGTGCCGAAATAGGCAGGTTTATAGAATTCGTGAAATTGATTTCCTTCAAATGTAAAAATATGATAACCATTAGGAACACCGTCACGCTGGTCTGCCACCGGTATGCCCCGGGTATCCATCGGGCCGGACCACCAGGAGCCTGAAACCGCACCGCATATGATCTGATACAGTGGCTTGTCGCCGGGCCATCCATGCTCTTCGGTCAGATACTGGTGTTCAATCATGTGCATATGCCCGGCCAGGGCCAGACGATAATCATGGTTAATCAGGACCTGGGCCAGCGTGTCCCTGTCTAAAACCTGAAGGGAAGGATGAGAACCAACAAACGTCCATATGGGAAAATGCATATTTAAAACAACCAGATGGTCTTTCGGAACATGAGAAAGATAATTCTTCAGCCACTTCATTTGTTCTGGTCCGATGCGACCATCGAATTGGGGAGCGCCTTTTTCGTTTCTTCCCTTATAATCCATCACATCGAGAACAATAAAACTCACTTTCCCATATTCAAAAGCATAGGTTGGCGGTCCAAAATGGCGCTTATAAGTTTCCATGGAATTACGATCCCCTTCTGCATCGTAATTGGTATCATGATTTCCGGGAACATGATAAAATGGAAGACCAATTTCTTTCAGGACATTCGTGTAATCATCGTAGAGTGAAAGGTCGTCATACATAATATCTCCCAGTACAATACCAAAGGCAGCGTCATGATCCACCAGTTCTGCCACTACATCATCCCGGATATAATCAATCTCTTCTTTTCCGCGTGGTTGGGGATCGGCAAAAACGATAACCGAAAAAGAATCCGGCGAATCGGTTCGATACAGAGGGAAATTAATTTCTCCGGGTAGAGGACCAGTTGGAGCAATACCCGGATATTTGAGAGGTGGTGAACCATCCGGATCGTGAATGTAATAGAATCTTGGTAAATTTAGCGTGTCAATCAAAACATTATAACCGGATGGTTTAATGACATAAATAATATCTTCCTCCCGTACAGGAAGGATATAACGTCCCTGCCCATTGGTCTTCACCACCTCCAGCTGATTGGAAACCAGAACTCCGGCCACACCCTTTTCACCCGGATCGAGTATGGCATTCCTGTTCAGATCTTCAAATACCGTTCCGCCGACAGTCTGCCCGCACGCTGCAGCAGCGGCAAAGAGAATAACCGCCGTGAAAAGAAAAAGTAAATTTTTCACTTTACCAGCTCCTTGTTTTATATAATAAAGTCAATCGATTTCTGAATAATTTGTCGGGTGATGGCAGCAGAGTAGAGGAATATCATTTTACCTAAAATTCACCTCTGCCTCCGGTGCCTCGGTATAGATTACCTCGTGACCATCCACCCATTCACCATTCTGGAGATAACTGGATTTTGAGTAAAGTGTACCATCCTCTTTGATTGTTCCCTCCGCCTTCACCTCAGTGATCCCATTTTTATTTCCGGTCACATATTCATGACTGGTAAATTGATTGTTGCTTATCTCCATGGTCCCCCGGGTATAAAAACCCTCGGTGGTAAAATAAAAATAAATCAGTTTTTGTTTTTCCCGATCCCATATGATAATGGTCTCTCCGCCATACTCTCCTTCGTTCAATGAATGCAGAATACGGACGGCATTACCGTTTAAAGCCCGTTCCCAGCGGGAAATATCGATCATTGGTTTATCGGCTGAAGAACCGGAAAATACCCCACGCCAGGTTTTGCCGACAAACGGAGCCAGTTCTTTCAGATTCTCATTCAGCGCAGGTGAAGTATCGCCAGCGTGGATTACCGGAATAATTAAGAAAAACAGTAAAACTAACCATATATGATAAAATTTCATATTGACCTCCTGAATTAGATTTAACAAATAATATACCAAAATTTGATTGTTCTCTCCAAACAGAAATGAGACTGATTTACTGAAAACCGTCCAGGATTTTTTGATCCCTTTACTTTGGACCATAAAAGCTTCAAGATAATTTTTCTGTATATCTCCCCAAACTAAAAACCGGAAAAACTTTTTAATGTGAAACCTTAAGAAAAAATGAGCGATAAACCTGCAGGTATGTTCACAACGGGAATATATTTTTCATTAAATGTCATAAAAATAATTCTCTGGACTTCTTCAAAATGAATTATTAATTATGATTATGACATTTCAGTAAAATGAATCTGTTAATTATAAAGGGTATGTTTTGAATCGTCTCAAATCTGTCTATTTCAGTTATGGCCTGTTTCAGAAGGGAAATAGTGATTGGATTTTCATTTAGCAATGACAGGGTAAATTGATAGGTAAATTATAACATCGGATTATTAAAGTTTACTCCTATAATATGAACAAATATGGAAATCTTATTACCAGACTGGGTTAAAAACCCGATCATATTATGAATAAAAACATTTTCAATATCTGATTGAGATATCTCTTTTTTATCCATTTATTTTAAAGAACAGATTTAATGTCTTAAAGAGAAAGGAACACATGATGAAAAAATTTGCACTCTTCAACTTTTTGTTACTGCTGGTTTTATTTGCCTGCGATTCTGCTGATCATAATCCTTTTTTCAGTGACTATGATACTTCCTTCCAGACACCCCCGTTTGAAAAAATTAAGGAATCCCATTTTATGCCGGCATTTCAGGAAGGAATGAAGGAACAGCAGGCGGAAATCCGTATGATCACAGAAAACCGGGAGGAACCGACTTTTGAAAATACCATTGAGGCACTTGAAAGGAGCGGCTCGCTTCTGACCAAAGTCTCGAGTGTCTTTTATAATCTGACATCGGCACAAACCAACGACGAAATTCAGAAAATTTCCAAGGAAATTGCCCCCCAGCTATCAAAACACAACGATGATATCAGCCTGAATGAAAAACTGTTTCAGCGAGTTAAAATAATCTATCAGATGAGAGACCGGCTGAATCTGTCCCCGGAAGAAAAAAAACTTCTGGACGAAACATACAAATATTTTGTTCGCGGTGGTGCCAATCTTTCAGAGACCGATAAGAACATATTGCGCGAGATCAATAAAGAGCTTTCACTGCTATCAATTCAGTTCGGTGAAAATGTGCTGAAAGAAACCAATAACTTTGAGTTAGTGATTGAAAAAGAAGAAGATCTGGCAGGACTGACAGATGCTGCTGTTGCAGCTGCTGCCGCCGCCGCGGAGGAACGAAGCTATCCCGGTAAATGGGTTTTTACCTTGCATAAACCCAGTCTTATTCCTTTCCTGCAATATTCCGAAAAACGGGATCTTCGGGAAAAAATTTTCAAGGCATATATCAATCTTGGAAATAACAATAATGAATATGATAATAAAAAGATTTTGACCAGAATGGCATCACTGAGAGTACAGAAAGCAAACCTTCTGGGTTATGATACCCATGCTCATTTTATTCTGGAGGAAAATATGGCCGGAGAACCAGGCCAGGTTTATGACTTATTGAAACAGCTCTGGGAACCAGCACTTGCCAAAGCAAAACATGAAGCAGATCAGCTCCAGGAAATGATTTACAGAGAAGACCATAACTTCAAACTTCAGCCCTGGGACTGGTGGTACTATGCGGAAAAATTGAAAAAAGAAAAGTACGACCTGGATGA
>JAFGSO010000100.1 GCA_016934605.1 Calditrichota bacterium
AAGAAAGAATGAAGATCAGAGATAATTCTGTTATATGATTTATATTTTCTTGCGGTAAATATGTCATTTGAAATTTATGATTTTATTTGGTGCTTGGTCATTGGAATTTAATTCTGGCTGCTGGTCTCTGCTCGTCGGTAACGAAGACTGATTTCTGCTTTCTGATAACTTTGTTCTGCCAACTACCAACTGAATCCTGATTCCTAATCCTGGCGTTTCAACCAAGGTTGACAGGGAGTCGGCAATACTGCGTTTTGATTCCTGAAACCTGTATCCTTTTTTTTATTTCGTCCTTACAGGGCAAAAAGATCGATGGGTATGTTAAAATGAAGGTTGACATACAAGATGACAAACCTGGAGTTTTTGATGGTGACAAAACGAGCCCCCTATAGGGGCGGAATGTTTGTAGAAGAAAGATAATAAAAATGATTATTAACCGCGTAGCGGTGACATGTAAAAAAGTTTTTGCGAGAAGGCATCTTAACATTTCGCCCCTATGGGCTTGGTTTATTATGATTTTCTGTTTTCCTGCACACATTTCGCCGCTACGCGGCTGAATTTAATAATTGTATCCATATTCCAAATTGTTAATAATCCTCTGCGCCCCTGAGCCACTTATTTGCCAACTGCCCTCAGTCTTCTGGCTCCTGGCTTCTATTTGCTGGCTGCTGGAAGGCATTTTCAACCGTACCTACGGCATCCCGCACGCAAATATTAATATTTTATTATCAGTTGAAATTTAGAAAATCGTTTGAGTGCGGGATCACTGGAAAAAATCAGTTGTCCCTTCGGGACAGGTTTTTCAATTTATCATTTGATATTTAGAATTTTTTGGAAATTGGTGCTTGGTCATTGGAATTTAATTCAGTCTTCTGGCTACTGGCTATTGGTTTCTGGCTCCTTAATCTTTCATCCTTCATCCTGATTCCCGGGGTATCCCGGCACATTTTCTCCCAGATGAATATCCCGATTTACCTGCCAGATTCCGTTTTCATCTTTCTCAGGTATTACCAGACCGCTTCCGCCACGACCTTCGAGTAACTCTTTCTTTTCTTTTTTTGACAAATAAGGATCGTCTTTAAAATGGATAGAGTCTATGTAATAGGTACACCGGCCGACCTCGATGATGTGCATATGCACATGGGCCGCCATGGTACTGTTGGGATAGCTGGAGGGACGGATGGTATTGAAGCGGTAATGTCCCTGTTCGTTTGTTTTCACCCAGGCGCGTAATTTTCCGTGACGGTAAGCTGCAGTTCCCCGCATAGCCGGATCCCTGGGATAGATCCCTATGGCATCCGTATGATAGGCATATACAATCACAACGGGTGCGGGATTTCCCTCCTGATCATAAACCGTTCCTTCAATCCGCATCGGTTCTCCGGGCTCATCTTCCGGAGCTATCCGTGCGTTTGGCGAAAGGGTGTCCGGAAGACCTTCGAATACGGCTACACAGCCTTCACATGGTAATCCGACTATTGGTTCTCGAGGACGGGATTCAGCCTCATCAACTGACTGGCCCAAACCGGTGGAGGCTGTTTCAAATACCAATGCATATATAATAATAAAAATGAGAAGCTTCATGGCGTCCTCCTGTATAATATTTTATATATTTATTACCCGGTACATAGCACATTCTGCGGATCGTGATGTATTTAACCGTATACGAAGTCATGGAATAATAGTTACTGAATCTGGGGACGCACATTTGAAAGAGCATAGAGTGAATGAAAGGGTGAGTATGAAATTATAAATTTTGAGATTTAGGGATTATTATTTTTGAGATCGTGTTTTGAATAACACCAGAGGAGTTCAGTCAGCTGACTGGCTAAATCCCGCCGGTGTTCAGGCAAGCGACCTTTAGTGTGAACTTCCGGCCGATTTCGAATTTTCGATCCTGAATCACTTGTTCCTTATCCATTATCCCTTTTCCCTTATCCCTTATCCCATATACCCTATATCTTATTCCAACCAATACATACCATCTCTGAGCTGTTCTTATTCACCATAACGAATTTGTTGAATCAATTCCTGGAATCGGGGTTCATCATAAACAGCATGCAAATCAGGATGGATTTTCATCCAGATAAACATACGAAAACCGTTTTTCACAGCCAATTCCAGATGCTTCAATGCTTCCTGTTTCCTATTCTGAAGGCATAATAATTGAGCATATTCGAAATGTAATGTAGAATCCAGGGACAGTCCCTTCTTCCCCATTTCCATACCGCGATCCCATTGACCTAAACGAGACAATGCAATCCCCAGGAGGATATAATAATTTCCATAATGAGGATTATCTTGTATCCATCCTTCAGCAAATTTCTGATATTTTTTAAAGTAGGAACGGGCGGATTGATCATCACCCATAAGCTGGTAATTGACACCGAGATCGTAATAAGCAGATTCTTCTGTCGGATTGAGCTCAATGATTTTATTTAAAAGTGGAATCGCATCACGGTAACTGCCCTGTAAACGGTAAGTATGTGCCAGTCGGTATAAATCCAGTATAAAATTTGGATTGAACGATAAGGCTTTCTCAAAAGCACGTTGTGCCTGATGCAGGCTGTCTATCCCCAGATATGCCCATCCCAGGTAATCGTAGCCCCACGGATTATCTTCATTGTATGCTATTTGACGGTTAATCCAAACGAATGCTGAATCCAGTTCAGCTAACTGGTTTAGATATAACCAATTTAAACCGGAGTATGTGAAAACAACATAAGGATTTAATTGAAGTGCCTTTTTATATTCAGTAACGGCCTCCCGATAGTACCCGATTTGGGAGTAATACCAGCCCAGATTGTTATGTGCCGGATAATAATCCGGATAAAGTCCTGTAAGTATTTTGGTATAATCGATCGCTTTGTTCAAATCGTTTTCGACTGCATTGGCATGAAAAGCCAGAATACCATATTTTTCTTTTTCTGTTAATAGATTAACGGATTTTACTGCCCGGGAAAGAAGTTTTTTCCCCAGTTCTCTATCCCGATAGAATTTTTCGAAAATCAACATTCCCAGGGACGCTTTTGCTGAAGTAAAGCCTGTATCGATTTTCAGGGCGTTTTCATAGCAGGTTCGTGCCTCAGGGAAATTACCTTTCCATTGATTTTCGATACCCAGTGTATACTGCTTGAGTGCCTCTAATGAAGATGTGGTGACTTCCGATAATGGTTTGCTTTGTCTGGAAATCCTGTCGATTGATTCTCCCAGATCCTGCCGAATTTTTTGACTTAAATTGTCCAGAGAAGATAAAATTTGATCTTTGCCCTTCGCCCGAACCATTTCAGAAAAAAGTGCCTCTCCTTTTTGTGAATCCTCAATAATGGCAGCAAGGATATATTCATTCCCGATCTGCCCAATACTGGGCACAACCAGTACTTTAATTCCTTCCCGAAGCGAAATCTCGCGTCCAATGGACTCATCAACAAAGATTTCATCCGGTTTTTTCATTCGGCGGAGAGTCTCCTGTATCCTGTTCTGAGGCAAAACATTAATGTATTCTGATTGGGCAATACTCACATGAAGTGCTGTATTTAATGATTTGTTAAATACCGGTTCTTCAGTTTCGTTTTTTAAATCTGTTATCAGAATCCAGTCGCGTTCGGAAAAAGAGATTGCACTGGATGGATAAAACAATATGATGAATGCTATAAGACCAACGATAGCTATTATAGGTATCCACAAAATCGGTGATATTTTAAGGTCCCTGAAGCGGTATTTTCCCTTTTTCGTTTCTGGTTTTTTGATGACGGTTGCTTGTTCACCTTTAATTTTAGCCAGTTCATCCAATAAGTCATGCATTTGTTGAAAGCGCTCATCCGGATTTTTTGCCAGAGATTTCTGTACGAGCTGTTCAATTTCCGGCGGGATCCCTTTTCGAATGTCGGTAATGGGTTCAGGATCTTCATTCAGGATTGAATAAATAACTGCCTGGTCATAATCACCTCTGAATGGTTTTTCTCCGGTAATCATTTCATAAAGAACCACTCCCGTAGACCAGATATCGCTTCTATGGTCTACTCCTTCGCCGCGTGCCTGCTGGGGGGACATATAGGCTATCGTTCCCAGAGTGGTATCTTCTCTGGTTATCTGAGTATGACCTGTCAGCTTTGCCAGTCCAAAATCAACGATCTTCACCACGCTTTCATCAGTAATCATGATGTTTGCAGGCTTGATGTCGCGATGAATTATTTTATGCTGATGAGCTTTCTCCAGACCCCGGGCTATCTGGATGGTAATATCTATTGCCTCCGTTAAATTAAGCGGGCCTCGTTTGATTTTATTTTTAAGTGATTCGCCGGTATAAAATGACATAACAATGAATAACTGGCCATCCTCCGTCTCATCGATCTCGTGGATGGTACAAATATTATTGTGTTCAAGAGCCGATGCCGCTTTTGCTTCATTGATAAAACGTTTCTTCGATTCCTCGTCCTGCCCCAGATGGTGGGGCAGAAACTTGAGGGCTACCAGACGCTCCAGTTTCAGGTCAATAGCTTTGTAAACAACTCCCATCCCGCCATGGCCCAGTTCTTCGGTAATTTTATAATGTGATACTTTTTTACCTATCATTCGGTTTTTTCCCTAATTACCCGAGGCCTGCGGGATCCCGGGCAGGCTGGATTCCCGCCACTAACGAGTTTCTCTGAAATCCTGTAATGGACATTTGTATGACCAACCATGACTGACCTCGGGCTGAGGTGATTGCCAAAAGTCGATATAGTGACAAAATTTTATCAAAAAATGTAAATATAATTTTGCAGAAAAACAAATTTATGAGATTTTATTAAAATTTAAATGATTATTGCCTTAGCTCCGAAATTTTTTGATATAAGTCAAT
>JAFGSO010000527.1 GCA_016934605.1 Calditrichota bacterium
AGTTTTCATCGCTATCTGATAATGAATAATCTGTGTGAAGGTGATCCTTCCGAGCTGCTGGAGACGCCCAGACGGAAAAGGAAACTTCCCGAGGTTCTCTCGGTGGACGAAGTGACGAAAATCATTGAACGACCTGATGATGAGAATATTTTGAGTATAAGAGACCGTGCTATGCTGGAAGTTCTTTATGGCTGTGGGCTTCGAATTTCAGAACTTCTGACATTGCAGATAAATAACCTTTATCTGGATGATTCGCTGATTCGGATTATTGGAAAGGGTTCCAAGGAACGCTTTGTTCCCATTGGAGAGGAGGCTATACACCGATTGAAAATCTATCTGGGAAGATCGAGGCCAATGCTGGCCAAAGGAACGACTTCCAGAAATATCGTGTTTCTTAACCGGAACGGTCGCCCCATGACCCGCATGGGATTCTGGAAAATACTTCGGAAATATGTTATTCAGGCGGGTGTTACTGCCGATGTCCATCCCCATACCTTCCGCCACTGTTTTGCCACCCACCTGCTGGACAATGGTGCTGATCTGCGGTCTGTGCAGGAATTACTGGGTCACGCCGATATTTCCACCACACAGATTTATACTCATGTGTCCGGAAAACAGTTAAGGGAGATTTACAAAAAATATCACCCGAGGAGTTGAGTTCTCATCAGCACAAAAATAAATTTGAAAATTTGTCAATCAATAACAGCAGATGGTAAAAAATTCTTTTTTATTCAGCAAACTATTTCTATATTTTCGAGTTACTAAATTAAATTACAAACTGGATTTATGAGGGAGAGAATTGCTTTTTAAACTCAGCAACCATCGAAAATTTGAGTATACTCCCCGGATCTATGATCCGAAGAAGGAAGAACAGGATGAAAAGATGCGGCCCCGGATAGAATTTCGTTCCATGCGGCGTAATCGGAAATCCCGATCTTTCATATGGTTTCTTTTCCTGCTACTGTTTGTAGCTTATATGATAATTCTGCTTTCGAAAATTGCATACAATTATTAGGAGATCTCTATGTTTCAGATCAGTGAGGTTTTGAAGAAGGTACCTTTTTTCCGGTCTCTGGGTAAAGATGGAATCAGCTTTGTTGTAGAAAGATTAAAATTCAAGCCTTATGATTCTGATGAAGTTATCTGCAAAATAGGTGATCCCGGTGATAAAATGTGGATTATTATCAGCGGGAGGGTAAAGGTGGTGGTTCAGCCGGAAGGTTCCGATGAACAGACGGTAATAGCGGAACTTACCAGCGGGGATTATTTTGGTGAAATGGCACTTTTAACCGGCTCCCCCCGTTCAGCTTCGGTAATCACCACAGAACCTTCAGAAATGTTTATCCTGAATCAGGAAGATTTCGACCTGATTGTAGAGCGCTTTCCCTCAATAACGCTCAGTATGGGAAAAATTATGAGTCAACGCTTGCGGGATACTCTGCAGAAAGCGGCCAGGCGGGCATCGGACAAGGTAACGACTGCAGTGGAGGGTTCTCTGGCAGACAAAAATCTGATTGATATTTTAAAATTTTGTGAATCGAATTCTCTAAACGGCAAGGTAATTGTCAAAAACGGTGACCAGAAGGGTATTATTTATTATAAAAAAGGAAATCTTCAGAAGGCGGAACTGGGACAATTGCAGGACGATCAGGCACTGGATGAATTGATTGGCTGGACGACGGGGGAATTCAGGGTCGAACCGGATCCCCTGAGTCTGGACAAGGAGGAAAGCGAACCGGCCCCGCCGGCTGAACCCATTCAGCTTGTGATTATTAATGCCAGTATGGTAGTTCAAAGAATGCTGCAACAGACCTTCGAAAAAATAGGATATTCGGTCTATGCCGTTGAAAATAAACAGAAAGGTCTGAATCTGATTCGGAAGCTGGAACCTGATGTCGTGGTAGCCGATGTGAAACTTCCCGACGGCAACGGTGTGGATCTGGTGAAATCAGTCAGGGAATTCAGTCAGATACCGATTGTGCTGCTCACCGAAGAGCGAAACCGCGAGGATTATTCTAACAGGCTGTCCGAATATAAAAACCTGAATTTTACCAGAACCCAGGAAATCAGTGAAATAATGCATGCCGTTCAGCAAATGAACCGGAGTTAATCTTTTGACAAATCAGAATTTTTCACAGGATAACAATCTGGAAAGCGTTCTGGATAAAGCTCTGCGTCATTTTCTGGACTATGCCGCGGGAATCCTGGGAGAAGCGAAAGCGCTGGAATTTTTGCATGAAAGCTACCAGCAAACGCTGAATTATTACAGTCCCCTTTCACTCCTCAGATATGAGCAGGATGCCGGTCTTACACTTGAAAATGGTAAAATTTCCGATAAAGAAATTCTTGGATTCAGTTTGTGGATGGAGAGATTCAGTAAAAAACTATCCGATTTTATGATTGGTATCGGAAAAATTCAACCAGAAGAAATCCTTGCAGAACTGGCCGAAGAACTTAAACAGCTTGGATTCTTTGAATATTATGAACATGCAGGCGAACTGGGATATTGATATCTCTATTCATTAAAAGCCACCTGTATTATTCGGAAATTAACACCAGCCTTTTTTTGTATTGTTTAAGCATTTGAAAACAGTCTCTCCTCTCTGTATATTATCATGCTTAAAATGAATTGCTTGATATCAAAGGTGATCGGGCCGGATACCATCGGCAATGGATCATTCCGAAGGATGAAATATCGTTCATATATTCGGGCGATTTTCGGGAAATAAAGATGAAGCACATAAAGATACTTCCTCCTCAGATAGCCAATAAGATTGCTGCCGGCGAAGTTGTAGACCGGCCTGCGGCAGTGGTAAAAGAACTGATTGAAAATTCAATCGATGCCGAAGCTACCGAAATTACGGTGGTACTTGAGCAGTCCGGCAAAAATATGATTCAGGTAGTGGACAATGGCACAGGGATCTCAGCGGATGATGTTCCCCTGGCTTTTCAGCGG
>JAFGSO010000101.1 GCA_016934605.1 Calditrichota bacterium
CAGAAAAGATCTGGTATTTTATGAAGAATCCGGAGGCGGGGTCACTTTTTCCGGAGGTGAGCCGTTTGGTCAGTCCAGATTCCTTAAGAAACTGCTTCTTGGATGCCGTGAGGAGCGTATTCACACAGCGGTGGATACCTCGGGATATGTATCGCCGGCTATCCTGCACGATTTATCTCCATTGATTGACCTGATTCTGTTCGACCTGAAATTTATTGATAACGAAAAACAGTATCACTATACCGGAGTTTCTGTTAAACCGATTCTGAAAAACCTCATGTGGCTACAGGAGCATAAAAGGGAACTGATAGTCCGTATTCCCCTCATTCCGGGAATAACCGATACAGATGAAAATCTTAAAAACCTGGCGAAATATCTGTATGAGATAAATTATTCGGGGCGCATCGACCTGCTTCCTTACAATCCACTGGGAGAGGATAAATATAAAAAATTGAATAAAGAGAGAAAATTGGGTAAGTTAAAACATCAATCAGTCGACGAACTGAACCACATGAAAACAATTTTTATGCGATACGGATTTAATATGACCAATGGGTGAAACGATGAACCAGAGAATTAGAACTCTCAGGCAAAAATCGCTCAGTGCAAAACCATATATTTCTCCGGAAAGAGCCTTGCTTTTAACGGAGTTTTATCGTTCCGGAATATCTTACCATGAATCAGTACCAATGGTTAATGCTCTGGCTTTCAGATACATCCTCTTGAATAAAAAAATTACCATCGGAGATCAGGAGCTGATTGTTGGTGAGAGAGGGCCTGAGGCAAAAGCGACTTCCACTTATCCCGAGTTATGTATCCACAGCCTGCAGGACCTGGATATACTGAATGGGCGGGAGAAGATCTCTTTTACTGTAGATACGGAAACTCGTGAAGTTTATGAGAAGGAAATAATTCCCTTCTGGACTGGTAAATCAATCCGTGAGAGAATTTTTGCAGAAACAGATTCTGCCTGGAAAGATGCCTATGATGCCGGTATTTTTACTGAATTTATGGAGCAGCGGGCACCGGGACATACCGTACTGGACGACAAAATTTATCACAAGGGATTTCGTGATATTATCAGGGACATCGATGCCGAAATCCGGACACTGGATTTTCTGAATGATCCTGATGCATTCGATAAAAGAGAGCAGCTTCGTGCCATGAAAATCTGCGCTGAGGCACTGATCGCGTTTGCTGAAAGATATGCAGAAGAAGCCGAAAGGCTGGCATTGATTGAAAAAGATTCTGCCCGAAAAAAGGAACTGAAAACCATCGCCGATGTATGCCGCCGTGTTCCCGCAGAACACCCGCGTCATTTTCATGATGCCCTTCAGTATTACTGGTTCGTGCATCTGGGAGTGATCATCGAACTGAATACCTGGGACTCCTTTAACCCGGGTCGACTGGATCAGCATCTGCTGCCTTTTTATCAGGCCGGGCTGGCTGATGGGTCGCTCAGCAGAGAAAAAGCCCGCGAACTGCTTCAGGCATTCTGGATTAAATTTAATAATCAACCGGCACCCCCCAAAGTCGGTGTAACAGCCCAGGAGAGTAATACCTATACAGACTTCTGTCTGATCAATATCGGTGGAGTGAAGTCCGACGGATCTGATGCAACGAATGAGCTGTCTTATCTTATCCTGGATGTTATTCAGGAGATGCGGCTCCTCCAGCCAAGCTCCATGGTTCAGATCAGTCGGAAGAATCCGGACCGGCTGGTAAAACGGGCACTGGAAATTATTAAGACCGGATACGGACAACCATCACTTTTCAACACGGAAGCGATTATCCAGGAAATGATCCGTCAGGGGAAATCTCTTATCGATGCCAGAAATGGCGGGGCCAGCGGTTGCGTTGAAACCGGCGCATTTGGAAAGGAAGCATACATTCTTACCGGCTATTTCAATCTGGTAAAGATTCTGGAAATTACGCTCAATAATGGTAATGATCCCCGCACCGGAAAGCAACTGGGGCCTGAAACGGGCAACCCGGAATCATTCGCCGATTTTTCTGAACTTTTTAAGGCATTTAATCGACAACTGCAACATTTTATAGATATCAAGATACAGGGCAACCGGATTATCGAGCGAATTTACGCAAAATATATGCCCGCACCCTTCATGTCCCTGCTGATTGATGACTGCATTCCCAGCGGACGGGACTATAATGCCGGCGGCGCACGCTATAACACTTCTTATATTCAGGGGGTCGGTCTGGGAACAATTACAGATTCCATGGCGGCTCTCAAATATCATGTCTTCGATAAGAAAACCGTCGATATGACTACATTCCTGGATATACTGAAGACAAATTTCAAAGAGCATCAGGATTTCCGAAATACTCTGCTTCACAATACACCCAAGTACGGGAATGATGACAATTATGCTGATGAGATACTGACAGAAATATTTGAAGTCTGTTTTGATGCCGTCGACGGCCGACCGAATACCAAAGGCGGGCATTATCGGATCAATCTGCTGCCAACAACCTCACACGTCTATTTCGGCAGTGTGATCGGTGCTACACCGGATGGCAGATTGGCAGGAGAGCCGCTGTCCGAAGGTATCTCTCCAGTTCAGGGAGCAGACCGTAACGGACCCACAGCTGTTCTGAAATCCGCCTCAAAAATAGATCACCTTAGAACCGGTGGTACACTGTTGAATCAGAAATTTACTCCCGAGCTTCTGGCCGATGAAGAATCGCTTCAGAAAATGACTGATTTAATTCGTGCCTATTTTAAACTGGACGGACATCATATTCAATTTAATGTCGTAACTGCAAAAACCCTGCGTGAGGCTCAGAAACATCCGGAGAAATTTCAGGATCTGATTGTTCGTGTGGCTGGCTACAGTGATTATTTTGTTGATCTGACCACTGAACTGCAGGATGAAATAATCAGAAGAACTGAACATGGGGCAATTTAAACAGAAGGAGAAGGATATGTTTGCTGCAGAAATTTATCGGAAACGCCGTATTGGCTTAAAAAAACTGATGAAAGAAGGTGTTTTGCTCTTCCTGGGGAATGAGGAAAGTCCCATGAACTATCCGGCCAATCCATTTCATTTCAGGCAGGACAGTACCTTTCTTTATTACTGGGGACTGGATGAGCCGGGACTGGCAGCCGTAATTGATCTGGATAATGACAGGGAAATAATTTTCGGATACGATTTTACCATCGATGATATCATCTGGATGGGTCCGCAACCTACACTGAAACAGCGGGCGGGAAAAGCTGGAGTTAAAAATTCCTCACCAACTGGCGAGTTGAATGAGTACTTGCTTGATGTGATGCGAAAAGACCGCAAAGTCCATTATCTGCCGCAATACCGCTCTGATAGCTTGGTTAAAATTGAGAATCTTCTCGGGATCCATCCCCGTTTTGTGAATAATCATGTATCGGTACCGTTTATTAAGGCAGTGGTCCGGCAGCGAGCCATCAAGTCTTCTGAAGAAGTGAAGGATATTGAAGTGGCTCTGGAGATTGCCCGGGAGATGCACATTTATGCCATGAAATATACTGAGCCCGGCAAAACCGAACGAGAAATTGCCGGGGCAGTGGAAGGTATTGCCCTGAGCCGGGGCTGGGGACTCTCCTTCCCAATTATCTTTTCCATTCATGGAGAAACTCTCCATAATCATTATCATGGCAATATTATGAAAAAAGGGCAGATTGCCGTCAATGATTCGGGAGCTGAATCGCTGAATCATTATGCCAGTGACATTACCCGAACCATACCGGTCAGCGGAAAATTTACCGCTCAGCAGACAGAGATCTATGAAATTGTGCTGAAGGCCCAGCTCAGTGCAATCGATGCTATGAAGCCGGGAAAGAAATTCCTGGATGTACATTTGCTGGCCTGTAAAATAATTGCTCAGGGATTAATTGATATGGGTATCATGAAGGGCAATGCTTCAGAAGCCGTTAAACAGGGAGCGCATGCTCTTTTTATGCCTCATGGGCTGGGGCATATGATGGGACTGGATGTCCATGATATGGAAAATCTTGGCGAGCAATATGTGGGTTATGACGAGAAAACGAAAAGAAGCGATCAGTTTGGTCTGGCCTATCTGCGCATGGCCAGGGAACTGGAGCAGGGTCATGTCATGACGGTGGAACCGGGTATCTATTTTATTCCGGAATTGATTGATTTATGGGAATCGGAGAAAAAACATTCCGCTTTCATAGATTACCATAAAGTAAAATCCTTCCGCAATCTGGGCGGTATCCGGATTGAGGATAATGTACTTATTACCCGGGATGACCACCGTGTGCTCGGCAAGCCTATTCCCAAAAGCATTCCGGAAGTGGAAGCCGCCTGCAGTTGAGATTTTTTTAACCAGATAATGAATTTTTCCGAGAATAAGTTAATTCGTTCCGTTTTGGATTTAATCCGGGAGGAATCTGTCAATTAAAACCAGAACGTTCAGGGCAGATTTTTTGCTGCTTTTAACCTCGGCCATATGGGGCTTTGCATTTGTTGCCCAGCGTGCCGGAATGGAACATCTCGGTCCTTTTCTGTTTAACGGAATACGCTTTGCCCTGGGTGGTCTGGTGCTGCTTCCTGTTATTTTTTTCATAGCTGATGTCCCGGTGACATCAGTCAGAGGTCAATTCCGTCGCGCCCTGTATCCGGATGGCCTGGTTCTTGGGGTAATTCTGTTCGTGGCAGCCTCTTTTCAGCAGACAGGAATTGTGAAGACAACAGCCGGAAAAGCCGGATTTATTACGGGTTTGTACGTCATCATAGTTCCTTTAACGGGTATCTTTCTCAAAAAAACGTCCGGACTGGTTAACTGGATCGGAGCTGTTCTGGCCGTATTCGGACTGTATTTTTTAAGCATAAGCAGAGATGCTCTGATTCCTTCACCGGGGGATCTGCTGGTACTTATAAGTGCTTTCTTCTGGGCATTGCATGTACACTCTATCGATTATTATGTGGATCGAACGGGAGCTATACTACTGGCCTTCATGCAATTTATGATTTGCTCTTTTCTCAGCCTGACAGTGGCTATAGTTTTTGAACCGGTTCATATCGAACCTGTATTTCAGGCAGCGGTCCCCCTAATATATGCAGGGATTTTTTCAGCAGGAATCGGGTACACCCTGCAGGTGGTTGCCCAGAGAGAAGCACATCCTTCTCATGCGGCTATCATTCTGAGCCTGGAAGCGGTTTTTGCTGCTCTGGGTGGATGGATATTATTATCCGAATATTTGAATGCCAGAGAAATTTTCGGCTGTTTCCTGATGCTTGGCGGGATGATGATTTCCCAGCTTCGCCCGCGGAAGAGAAAGAGAATCCACTTGATGGAGCCTTGAACAGTATATTTCTGTTCTTTCTTGTCCAAAATAAGGATTTTTCCTTAAATGTTTTGGACGTAATGAATTTTTAATTATGAATAATTTTTGAATTTAGCCCGGTAATTCATCGCCTGGGAAGCAAATGGTGACAGGGAATTACCGTTCTGATCCATTGAAAGACTAGACCGGATAATAAAATTCATGTGATCTGTTCCAACCTCCCCCTCTTTCCCCTCTGCTTAGTAAGTAGCGGGACAAAGGGGGTGTTTGAAAAAAGTTCCCGAAGGTTTAGCCTTCGGGACCTTACTATAGAAAAGCTTTCAATATCACCACCAGAGCCGAGATGGCGGAGATGCTCAGCACCGCCGGTTGAATATATCCTTTATCCAGGATGTGTGTTGTTTTCGCAGAAAGCAGAAATCCGATAAATATTCCGGGAAGTAGCAGCAGGGTCAGAATAAGTTCTTTTATTCCAAAACGGTCTATTATGGCAAGGGCAAGGACCGCTAATATTGTCCCTACCAGAAAAACTATGGCAAGAGTACCCCGAATAGTCGATCCACTTTTTTTCTGCAGAAGCAGCGCCAGTGGCGGTCCGCCGATTGCTACCGAAGTGGCCATAAATCCTGACAGGATTCCGACGCTCATAAAATTTTTGGGAACCAGAGGTAGATGCAGGCCGCTGGCACTGATCACCACTGCCAGGAGTACCAGTGTTCCGAAGAGCAGAGACAGTGCAGATTCGGACAGATAATTCAGAACAAGAGCGGCGATGATTGTACCGGTAATACGTCCGGGAATAATCCATTTCAGGCTATAATAATCAACTGATTGTCTTTCACGGAAGGAAATGAGCAGGCTCAGAAATGTAGCGGTCAGGAGAACCGGACCGGGTACCAGAGAAATATCGATCAACAGCAGGAGGGGCACTGCTACCAGACCCAGGCCAAATCCTACCGATCCCTGCAAAAACGATCCGATAATCATAATCAGAAATGCCAGCGAAAATTCAGCGAAATTGAGAGGCAACTCCGGCATATATCCCTTTCAATGATTAATATAATAAAGTCAATAACCACTCAGAAGTCAAATTCTGATAATTTATTTGTGGAGGGGAGAAAGTACAGAGTAGAGGATTCAGGAATCAGGAGAAAGGATTCCGGATCCACGATCCACGAAAGTAGTGAAATATAAAAAAATCTGTTAGTAAACTTTTATGGAACCATTTTGATAAGTACACCAGTATAATCCATTCTTTGTGGCAGTGGTGATTGAATATTTTTTATATTAAAGAGATTCAAACTAAAGGAGAGGAGTATTAAATATGAGGAAGGTTCTTATTGTTATGCTGATTATGGCATTTTGCGGAATGGTCACCGGACAGGAAACTGACAAATCCACTAAACTTGACGAACGCGTCCGATCATTTCTGAAAAGTCATAAAAATGAATGGCGAGATATGAATATTTCTGAATCGGATGGACAGGCATTATATGATCTGATTATCGAAAATAAGTATACCAGAGCTGTCGAAATCGGAACGTCCACCGGACGGTCTGCTATCTGGATTGCCTGGGCATTGAGTAAAACCGGCGGGAAACTGATAACCATCGAAATAAATGAGAGACGATATAATATAGCCCTCGAAAATTTCCGGGAAGCAGGTTTAACTGATTATATAGATGCCAGACTGGCGGATGCACACGAACTGGTCCCCCGGTTGAAGGGACCATTCGATTTTGTTTTTATGGATGCGGATAAAGGATGGTATAAACGCTATTTTGAATCGCTGGCTCCGAAAATGGAACAGGGCGGTGCAATCACTGCCCATAACGCACTGAATAGATACATTTCCGGAATACGCGAATTTATTGATTATATCAGTGGTCTCGACAGCTTTGAGACTGAGATAATCAGAAGCAGCAGTTCCGGTATTTCCGTGAGTATTAAAAAATAGCGAAAAAGATCAGTACCAGTCGAGCTCTCTAAGTGCAGGAATCCGTTCTACTATCTCATCGTGAAGGTCATCCAGCTCCTCGGCAGATTCTTCTATTTTCTCCGCTTCCTCCTCAATCTCCTCAGCTTCTTCTTCGATCTGTTCGACTTTTTTATTGATTTCATCCTCAATTTCCTCCAGATCCTCTTCAGATTCCAACCTGCTGAGTACATTTAATGCGGCGTTTAATCCAGTTTCGGTTCCGATTCTTCCAAGTTTTTTTGCCTTCAATTCCAGTTTCTCAACCGAGACCATAAGTTCTCGAAATTTTCTGCTAAATTCTTTTAACAGCTTCTTCTCATCCTGGTTAAGCCCGATTTCCTGATCATCAATGAAAAGCTTTCCGGATTCTGTGATTGCTACTTTAGAATAACTACCATTATACCGACTAAATATTACAGTTCCGTCTTTTTCCGAGTAATCAACATCATCAATGTCATAACATTCCAGAAAATGCTTATGTCGGTCTTTGGATGTGCTGTTCAGGTCGGCTGCCTCTACCACACTGAACAGCATCACCGCAATGAGAATGATTAGTGAATAAATTTTCATGATACTGTCTCCTCTGGATATACAGTTAAAACTATACGGGAGGATTCGGCGGAAGGTTACACTGGAGCAGATAAACGGCTCAGTGGTCCAGAGGCTCAACGGCTCAAGGGCTCAGAGGAGCAGTGACTCGCGG
>JAFGSO010000528.1 GCA_016934605.1 Calditrichota bacterium
TCCTCAATCACCGGTGGTTTTTGAGAGAGATTATTCTTCTTCAGGTAGAGATCAATAGCTTCATGGGCATAATATGTTCCGTCATAGGCACCAAAGTAATCAACCTAATATGCTGTATTTTGGGGTACAGTTATAGTCGTTACTTCTTCCGTGTTAATTCTTCCCCGAATCGGAATTCCGGATGCAGCATCAGAATTCATCTCCTGTTCATGGTATGAATAAAACAAGGCCACTGGCGGACCGGTCATTCTCTTATGTTTTTCTTCCAGAGTGCTTAAAATGGTTTCATACGAATTCATAAGAAATTCCATCATTTCTTTGAATGATACAACTTTCCTTATTACAGCATAATTCGCGGTTTTAAATACAGTTTTTTTTTGACATCATATTGTTCAATTTGTTCTGCCTGTTTTTCGGAAATACTTTTTAACAGAGTAAGTCCTTTCTCAAAATCCTCCCCCACTTCCCTGTCCATGTTCAAGAATAACATGAAAATATTCCCGGGAAATGAATTTTCACCATAAAATGCCCAGGTTGCTTCGGAAGTTCCGTTCAGATCCTGCACTCTCACATACCCTTTTGTTTCATTTTCCCCTGGCGCAACAAAATTGATTTTATATCTCATCTGTTCCAGTTCATTCATACCTGTATTTGTCATCTGCCCCTTACCGGTAATATCCGGATCTCCTTCCCAGAGATACATGGAACCGACTTCACCGTCTATTCCTTCCACGATTACCTGCATGGATGGATCCCGCTCTTTCCAGGGTGACCAGGCGGACCAGTTTCGCCAGTATTTGATATTTTTAAATACAACTTCCTTTGGTGCATCTATGACAATCGATATCTCTCCACCTGAAATTCTTTTGGAGCCACAAGACCGGGTATAGCGATCACTATCATGATGACTAGGATAACAATACCAGCGATCTTGAAAGCTTTCATAACAACCTCCTTTAGTAAAATGCAGGACTAATATGGCAAGAAATGAAATTTAAGTCGAGAATTTTTCGACCTATAGAAAAATTTTCGATATCAATTGGGAAATATGAATTCTTGATTCATTTATCATTCTAGCTTAAAGAAGTATGACCGTTCCTGAAAGCGATATCAGAAAAGGTCAACTCATTCACTGGCAGATTTATCTGTTTTCCTTGACTCAAAAATCCGGATGATCACATAAGCCAGTAATGCAAAAATGAAAAACACCAGCAGTAACCAGGCTAAACCCTGCAGGGTATCAATAATCGTCCGGTACACCTCCAGAGTCCAGCGTTCTGCAGTTAATGCCAGAATTTTTTCTTCATCAATTCTGGGGGGTGTAATGTATTTCTCCAGTTCCCATATACGGACTCCACTGGAGATCCCAACTACAAATATGGCGAATTTCATGTAACGCAGCCAGGCATTACTGATCTCCTCTGCAATAATTCGTTTAAGGATGCCGTCAATGGAGGGAGTAAAAAGACGCATGACGATAAATGAAACGACCAGAGCAATTAAGAATGTCACAACCAGAAGGATTATAAACATATATATTCTCCTTCATGTCAGTAATTTGCCGTTCTAACTGTATTTAAAACCGCTATAACGTGATGATACATTTTTTCTGATAAGCATTTAAGAAATTCAGGGATCTTTAAAACCAGCTCCAGTCGTTTTTAACCAGCAGATAATAAATTACATAAAACCACCCCAGAATTCCATGAAAGATAGCCCATAAAATCGCCTTGTTGGCTGTCCAGGACATGACAATGGCAAGTACAGCTCCGAAACCGATGGAAGAACCTGCAAAGATACTGCCACCTTTTTTGGTATTTCCCATGATGTTTCCTCGCTATTTACGGTTTAACGCAAGAGAATCATTTTGCGGATCATTTTCTGATTTTTCGTCTGTAACTGGTAGTAATAAATTCCACTTGGATAATTTTCTGCATTCCATTCAACACTATGATTACCTGCTCCCAACCGTCCGACTTGAATCCGGTCCACCTCTTCGCCCAGCTGATTAAATATCACAATGGCAACTTCAGAAACTCCAGGTAGGTTGAAACTGATGGTTGTTGATGGATTAAAAGGATTCGGATAGTTCTGATGTAATTGATAGTCACCCGAAACAGGATTTTGCGCCGGATCTTCTACACCAACAATCCCTTCCAGCGACAGATCGTCAATTAGAAAAAAATTCCCAATAGCTGGCAAACCGGTAACCGTATCAGAGATTTGAACTGTGATCCAGGCAACATTCGGTATCTCGCTGCCCGGTACATAGGATATGGGTGCTGAAAATTGCGTATACGATCCTGTATTGGTGCCGGAGATAAACGCCCCGGCGCCCACACCTGTTGTATCCGTAGCAGATATATAACTCATGAATACATTAATTAATAACACCGAATTGCCTGTGCCGCTGAACTGGTACCAGCCGCTGATTTGTGCATACCGCTGAGATACCGGGAATCCAATATTGCTGTTTTGCGGATCTATAGATGTCATGGAGGGAGCCAGTACGAAACTGCTAATGCTTACTACTTCACCGCGGGCTGCAGAATTTCCGGAATGACTGGTAGCAGATTGCGTGATAGGAACCACTGTCGGTGGGGCGTTGTTAGTGAGCCAACCCACGGGATTTCCGTCAATCCAGTCCTCAAAACCGGCATTGGGGATTTGCCCATACAAGTTTAAGAAGAATAAAACAGCAAACAAAAGAACATAATTGGACTTTATATATTGAATCATAATAAGCTCCTGAGATTAGAGTGTATTAATTTAATCAAGAATCACGATTAATGAATTTTCATTATAATAAAAAAAGATACTCAAAGCAAATATGATTTCGCGTAAAATTGATGTTAGATCATGGGATTGTGATTCAGCACTTATTATTTGTTTCTTTCTCTTTTCCATTGTCCACTGACCACCATTCTTGGTTTTGTATTGATTTTGATATTATCCCTTATCCGTTATCCATTCCCCGCCTTTTCAAAAATCATTTTTCTATAAAACGGCGTGAAAAAAAGAACAGAATTCATTACATTAATCCGTGTTAGACTTTTAAAAA
>JAFGSO010000102.1 GCA_016934605.1 Calditrichota bacterium
AAGGACATATTTTTTGTGTAATTATATGTGAATTTATTATACAACGGTTTTTTAAACACTCAGATTCTTTTGAACTGATTCTTTAAGACAGATTTCTTCTGCTCTTTCTTCCGGGGAGAATGGTGTTGATTCATACTTAATACTCTGGTCACCTGATCTGATGATAAACCCTCATAAAGATACAATCCAAGAAGAACTTTGTCCTCCCTCTCCAGCTTTCTCAATTCCTCCATTACCTGGTTAAGTTTTTCCCTGTCATCTGGAACCATGTTATCTATCTCCTGATTAATTTCTGACTATGTTTAATTCAGCGGATAATTTACCGGCAACATATCTGCGCTCAGAATGACCTGTCTGCCTTCCCGTTTTATATAATCAATGAATATCGGACCTTTTAAATTCAGTGTTGTGGCGCCATTCTGGCCCTTTTTCGAAACAACACAGAAGACCTGATACTGAGCGTTATTTTCTTTAAGCTCTTTCAGCAACTCCAGCGGAAATTTTTTCTGGTACTCCCGGATGAGAAGAAATGGATTGACAATAGGAATAGCCACATCGCCTCTCTCAAGTGAAACAAGCCAGGAGAAAGGCTTAAAACTTTTGTCGTCAATAAGGGCAAATTTTTTCAGATTTTCAAATCCGATGAGACCCTCTGGAAAATTAATGATATTTTCTTCTGCAATTTCAGTCTGATCCGAAAACAGAAAATTTGTCCTCATGCATTCACTCCATATCTGTCTTAGAATAAGTGAGCAATTAAAATGCCAGAAATTTTTTATTTTTTTCAGTGTAAACTGTACTGCTGAGACGAAAAATGAGATAAATTATTGGATGATAAAATTCGTCTATCCAATTGATAATTAATCGTTTATATTGCTTTTTTCCATCGTGTATGAATCTGCTAGACTGCCCTCGACATCCGATTGCTGTTCAATTCAAATGATACCAGGTTAAAAATATTATTCACGATATTTCTATATTTTACAATAAGATATGCTTGCGGTCATAATTTTTTTTAAATGGATTAAATAATATTTTATAGCGTAAGAACTTAAAATTTTTGGCTGAAAAGATATTGATTTTCAACACCAGGATCGAAAATCCCAACAGTTGAGAGATTGTGTTTAAATATTGCAAAAGATTATTTCCGGGTTTTCCCGGGAGGATAGATATTATTACTTATTTCCGGAACGAAAGTTCGTTTGAACATTCTGGCACTGTAACTAAGATGTTTATTCTTTCGGGGAGTGAAGATAAAGGCATTATTTTCAAGCAGACTGGTGTTTCTTTTGATCTGTTCGATATCGCTTAATGTCTGATGCAGTTGTTCCCGATAAGCAAAATATCGAGAGATTTCTTTTTCCGGCAGGGAGAGAGAGATGATGATGTCTGTATTGGCCGATCGAATCCGGTTTTCTTTTCGCAATCCGGAAAGTAATCTTTTCCATTGATCTGCCAGAGCAGTCATTTCATTCAGAAGTAATTTACGCTGATCTTCCAGTGTTATGGTCTCCGACCGACCGGTATTAAGAAAATGTTTCTGCTTCTGCATGAAAATTTGCCTGAGTCGCTCCAGCGTCCGCACCCGCCGGACCATTAGATTTTGTATTTCCTGACCGCTGCTCATCTTCACTCCATCGACGAACTTATATTGTCGGAACTATATGGGGATCCTTTAATGAGTCAGTGGCAGGATAGCTAATAGATAATGGCGCAGGGGCTCATGGCGATTTGAATAAAGCAGTCAGCAGTCTGCAGTTGGCAACCAGCAAAACAAGAGACCAGGATTTCAAGATACAAGATACAAGATACAAGATACAAGATACAAGAAAAGGACAATAGCCCTGGAAATTCTTTTATTTATCTCACTCCTGTCCCGCAGGGAAAATTGATTTTAACCAGCGGTTAGAATTCCCGACTCCCGGTCAACCTCCGGTTGACCTGTCGGGACTAAACCTTCCCTGGTTTAGCCAATATCCAGCATCCAGAATGAAATTCCAAATCAGCCGGAGGTCTGATCCGCCTTTCGGCTGACTGATCCGCCCACTGGCGTGATTCCAAGCACCAAATCCCAACTAAATTCAAAATTAAAAACCATTCATCAAGTATCCAGTATCGCCCTGTAAGGGCGAAATAAAATGGCTCAGGGCGAAGCCCTGAGAAAGTAGAAGGTTCATACCATAATATCAAGCCCTGTAAGGGCGAAATAAAAAACCGGTATTCCAGACCTCCTGTCAACTTCAGGTTAACATGTCGGGACTAAACCTTCCCTGGTTTAGCCAGCATCCAGCAGCCAGCAACCAGGAGTAAGTAACCAGAACCCCCTTCATCCTTCATCCTTCATCTTATCTTCAACACCTCCCAGTTGCCCCTCACCAGCTCCGGCAGGATTTTATCAATGGGTTGCTGACGCTTGATTGTTTTTTCCAGACGAAAGCCGATCCCGCGAACTCCCAGCGCTATGGCTCCCAGCAGTATCCGCCGGTTGTGGACCAGTTTAACATAAGTTCCCTGATCGGAATCCGTGATGACCATTTCATGTTCGTCCGTTTTGTCGGCATATTTTTTTCCGATGGTGGTTAACTCAATACCGGACACTTTCAGGATGTGCAATGGTGTGGTGCCGTTGTAATTTGTCTCTAAACCTAATGCGGATAACCCGGCAACAAGACCCTGATCCACCGCCGCAGGCCATATACCAGCTAACTTTCCCTCAAATTCTGCCGCATCTCCGGCGGCATAAATATCGGAGTGTGAGGTTTCCATTCTATTGTTCACCACTATACCACGGTTAACCGTAAGACCTGCTTCTCGTGCCAGAGTAATATCAGGAACAATGCCTGCTGAAATGAGAGCCATGTCAGCTGGAATGGTGTCCAGCCCACCGGCTTCTACTCCTTCCATTTTTTTTCTACCTGTAAATGCACTCACCGACGAATTCAGATGGAATTGGATTCCTCTTTTTTCCAGAACTTTTTGTAGAAAGAATGCACCGGATTTGTCTAGCTGCAGCGGAAGAAGTTGATCCTGTTGCTCGAATACGGTAACCGAAAGCCCCCGCTTATTAAGGCTGGATGCTGACTCAATTCCCAGTATTCCCCCTCCAATCACGATTGCGGAATTGCTGGACTGCGCGTAATCCCGGATGAGAAGTGCGTCGTCCAGATTACGGAGTGAAAATACGCCCTTTTTATTCAATCCATTTACTGGCGGCAGATAAGGTATAGCACCTGTGGTGATGATCAGTTTATCGAAGGAATACTTTTTTCGTTTATCGGTTTTAATGATTTTCTTTCGAACCTGGATGTTGCGAACAGCGGTTCCTGTTATCACCTGAATATTATTTTCCGGATACCATGATGCCGGAAAAATTTCGATCTGATCGGGTGACATTTCATTCCCGATAAAAGTGGAAAGATGAATACGGGAATAGAATGGGTAATGTTCTTTTGCAAAGACGGTTATCTGCACACTCTGATTGTTTTCCCGGATCGCTCTGGCAGCCTCCATTCCTGCGGCACCGTTCCCGATAATAATAATGGATTCCGGTTTTTTTCGGTCGGTTTCAATGAAAAAGGTTTCCAGTTCTTTGAAGTCTTCGGCTCCTGCATCACACACCGGGCAGATATCAGGAGGAGTTTCACCATGGTGGATGTACCCGCAAATCTTGCATCGCCATTTCTTCATTCTGAATCCAGGTTGAGGTTACTCTTTTTTTATCAAAACTAAATTCACCCGGGATGAGAGTCAATGATTTCTTTAGGAACCTGACATAAAGAACCCTCCCGCAGAAAATCCGGGAGGGCCTGTCTTTGCAAAAATTATTTTTCAACTGGATTTTACATCGATTTCTGTACCTGTGCCTTCAAAGCCGCTTCAATTTTAGCCCTGGTTTCCTCCAGATGGGCTGATGTGTATACATCCAGACTATTCTGTTCCAGGCGTTTATCTATCTGTCCCAGAATATGTTTCATGTCAGCCCGGGCCAGCGTAATGGCATCATGAGGCAAAGCACTTGGTTCGTTAAGAAGGATTCTGTTCAGAATGTGCAGGTGCATGCGTTGCAGTTCACGCCTGAAGCTGTTGATATTATTGCCGGATACCAGTTCCATCCAGATAGCATCACGGACCATCTGGAAGGATTCTGCCATGGTGAACGGTTTCTCTCCCTCCGGGAAGCGCACCTCATTATCCTGAAGACGCTGTAGTATGAGTGGATCATAGAGCCGGAATAATGCAGAGGCCTGTACCAGCTGGACCATTCCATGAATCGGATAATCCACCCGTAGCCTTCTCCACGGTGTACCTTCAAAATCCCAGTAGGTCTGAGGAGCCAGTTTATTGAGCAATTCAGGTGAGAACCGGAATGAGTTTGGTGAGAAGAATCTTTCTGTCAGCATTTTCAGCGCTTCGCGCTGTCTGTCAGCAGGTACAATCCGGAAAGGCGGACGCCCGTCAGGATCACCAATATGATCCCGGTAAAAATGGATACCTCCAATGAATCTGGGAATATTAGCGGCAGCAATGGCGTACTCAGTTATCCCCTGAGAAAATACCAGCCTGAATTTCTGATAACGCTCGCCTTCTATTTCGAACTTTTCCGGTATATTTTCCCACAGTTCCTGGCTGATATCCAGACGATCCTGATAATAGCTGAGAGGATCGTTACCCAGGTCGTACAGAGAACAACTCGGATCGATTCCTCTGGTAGACAGACCGTATGCGTCCTCATCCGTACCGTATTGAAGCATCGGATCGGCCACCCGTTGGGCAATTTTCTCCAGCATCTGTTTCTCGCTTATTTTAGCATCCGGATCTAATGGTTTGTAAGCATATTCGATAGCCCAGTAGTCGTAGGGACCAAGCGTTGTTTGAAAATAATTACCCTGTTTCTGGCCTTTTGGTGCCAGGTTTACCGGATTATAATCCATTACCGAGGCTGAAATTCCGATCTCTGATGTGTAATTTTTGTCGGATAATTTTTTATAATCGATATTGGAACTGGCTTTGAAGTTATGCCTCAAACCCAGAGTATGCCCCACTTCATGAACGATGAGGTCTACTAATCCCTGTTCGATGAACTTTTTTAACTCCTCAGGATTATTATTTACCAGATTTCGGGATAAAAGGATATTCCATCCGAGTGCCATCTGATGGCTCATACCTTGCGCATAGTTGCAAGTAAGCGGGAAATAATCTATGGAAATAGTAGCGTATGGATCCATATCAGGCCACAAGCGGTCCGTCCGGACATCTCTCCAGGAGACATTTCCGACCATCTCATCGAATTCCCGGTAATAGAATCGGACATAGTCTGCACTTACGCGGACATCCGCATCGTAAATTTCACCGGTAAAAGGATTGGCCCTGGAGGGTCCTACCGCATAACCACCACCCGGTTGGACAATCCATTGAATGGTATTATAGCGGACATCGGCCGGATCCCATTCCGCATCATCCGACATCTGTTTCACTTCGAGAGCATCCTGAAATCCGATTTTCTCGAAGGCGCTGTTCCACAGCAATACCCCTTTCCTGACTGCATCCCGATATTCAACCGGCACCGTTTTATGGATCCAGAAAACCACTGGTTTGGCTGGTTTGGAAAGTTCGAACCTGGGTTCTGACTTTTCCAGATTCCAGCGGGTAATGTAATATTTGTATGGGGTTTCTTCCAGCTGAGTGGTATAGTCCTGATACATGGTGAAAAAATGGCCCACGCGGTCGTCGGCAATGCGAGGCTGGTAATCACTTTCTGGCAGGGCGGACAGGCTGTAATGATAACGATGAAACATGCTCCGTGAATCTGCCAGAGTGAACAACGGTTGTGGTTTTGCCGATTTAAAATGGAGGGTCACCTGAATTTCACTGTTCAGCGGAAATGATTTAAGTTGAGAAAAATAGCTGTTTTCTTTATCGAAGGTATAGGGTATTTTTGCCTGTGTGGTGAGATGGCCAACCATGGCATAATCCATGAGAAAAATTTCCGAGGCATCGACGAGAATACTGCCGATCTCGGGATGTGGCTGGCTGGCAACTTTGGCATTCGCCCAGATAGAATTTGGAAGGTTTTCCTCCACTGCCTTCTGAATAGCGGCATTTTTACTGGCCCTGAATCCCACATTTTTTCTGACAAACTGAACATTTTTTCCGATCATCTGAATGAAAAAGGGAAATTCTTCCAGCATAGCACCGCTGTCGAACAGGGAACCGTCTCCGGACTGGCGGGTAAGGTTGCACAGATATACCGGTCCGAACTGGTCCTGGCGGATTTCCATATATACTTTTCCCTCTTTGGGATTATGATATATAGTAAACAATCCTTCAATTTTATTGTAGTCTTCCACTACATCCGCAAATTTCTGTTCTTTTGGTTTTTTCTTCTTCGAAGATGAGGTATCATTCTGTTCGGTTTTTGAAGTATCTGCGTTTGCCTCCCGGGTATCACTGCTGCTGGTGCCAGAAAAAGCAGATAATATCAGAAAGAATGATAGAATAAGGGCAATGATTGAGCTGATTTTCATCAGGTCCTCCGTCTGTTAAAATTGGCTGAACAGTTTCATTCAAAAAAATGAAAATAGATAACTATTTATCACTACGCAACAGCAAAACATGAAGTTTCTTCTGCGGCAGAAAATAGTGTTCCGGCGATAACGGCCTGTGTCCGTCTGTTCCTTCCAGATAACAATCAAAAAAGATTTTTTTGCATTTTCATGAAAAATTCCTAAATTCAGGCATAAAATTCTAAGGATAGAAAAGGAAATTTGCATGGAAAAGACCCTTCCGAAGTTAACCATGGACATTTTTTTCAATCAGATCCTCGAAGAGTATGGTGAAAATCCGGCTCTGGCTCTGGTTGGTCAGGAACCGATTTCATATAAGGAATTCGGTGAAAAAGTTCTACAGCTCCGCTCTCTTTTGGCACAACATAATGTGGAAAAAGGTGATAAAATCGTTCTGCTGGGAGACAATACACCGAACTGGTGTGTGGCCTTCATGGCAACTACTGGAAGCGGCGCGGTGGTAGTGCCAATTCTGCATGAATTTCCCGAACCGGATATCAACCATATCATCAATCATTCAGAAGCCATCGGTATGGTTATTGAAGACAAGTTTTATCATTCAATGGAATTAAAGGCGGTTGACAATCTTGATTTTGTTCTCTCCCTGGATTCCTTTGGAGTTCTTTCAGGGGATTCTACAAACCGGACAAAAAAGAAACCGAAAACAGCCTCTTCGCCGGAAATTGAAGAAGATGATCTTGCGGAAATTCTTTATACTTCCGGTACCACCGGGCATTCAAAAGGGGTGATGCTTTCCCACCGCAATATCGTTTCGAATGCTCTCAGCGGTCCGGAAGCGATAGGAGGTATTGCCAGAAAGAGTATAATTTTAAACTTACTTCCACTGGCACATGCCTATGGAAGTACCACCAGTTTTCTTGGGGGTATTTCCGAGGGGGCTCTCCTGGTCTTTATCGACAAAAAGCCGTCTCCCAAAGTACTGATGGATGCGCTTCAGAAGGTTCGCCCGAATATAGTAGCGGGTGTTCCTCTTATTTTTGAAAAAATATTTCATAAGAGGGTCCTCCCTGAACTAACCCAGAGAAAGGCATTGAGGCTGGTTTCGAAATTTAATATGGGCCGTAAATTTCTCTACAAAAAAATTGGTAAGAGAGTTCTGCAATCCTTCGGGGGCCGTCTGTACAGTTTTTTGATTGGCGGTGCTAGTATTAATCGGGAGGTCGAGATCTTTTTACGGGAAGGTAATATTCCCTATGCTATTGGTTATGGATTAAGCGAATGTTCACCGCTGGTGTGCGGAGATTATTACACCAAACTTAAACTCGGTTCTGTTGGGCGTCCAGTGGAAAAAGTTCAGGTAAGGATCGATCGTCCGGATCCCAAAACCAAAGTCGGTGAGATCTGCGTGAAGGGACCCAGCGTAATGGTTGGTTATTACAAGAATCCGCAAGAGACCAAAAAAGTGTTTACTGAAGATGGATGGCTGCGGACAGGAGATCTGGGTTACCTGGATGATGACGGTTTTCTCTTCATTAAAGGAAGAATCAAGAATGTGTATGTCGGTCCGTCAGGAGAAAACATCTATCCGGAGATTGTAGAGGACAGGCTCCGGGAATCGATGTATGTTGAAGAGGCCCTGGTTTTTCTGGAAGGTGAGCGTCTGGTGGCGCGGGTATATCTGGATTATGATTATATTCAAACTGTTCTGAATGCGCAGAAACATACTATCCAGCCTGAAGAGATTGAAGAGATTCTGGAGCAGGTAAGACGGGAAGTAAACAGCAAACTATCGGCATTTTCTCAGATCAGGAAAATTTTCGAACAGCCTGAACCATTTGTTAAAACGCCTACTAATAAAATAAAACGTCTGCTTTATGTTCCAGATTATGTAAAAAAATAACATTCTGCCTGAAACGGATATTGTGTATGGATTAAAGATTGCAGACACCGGAGGACGGAGCCCATGAATGCAGCCATTCCGGGGATACTGGCGCTGCTGATCTATATCATCGGTTACCGGTTTTACGCAAAATTTTTATCTGAAAAAATTTTTCAGTTGCGTGAAAATGTTAAAACACCGGCGCATGTATTACAGGACGGTATTGATTATGTCCCGACGCGCAAACTGGTACTTTTCGGGCATCATTATGCCTCCATTGCCGGTCTGGCACCCATGCTGGGACCTGCTGTGGCTGTTATATGGGGCTGGTTTCCGGCAATGATGTGGGTTGTTTTCGGAGCGCTTCTGATAGGATGTGTCCACGATTTCGGATCGATGGTGGTAAGTCTCCGGGCCCGTGGCATGAGTATCGGCAAGGTGGCTGAAGGTATTATCGGCAGGCGCGCTAAAACCCTTTTCCATCTGGTGATTTTCTTCCTGGTGGCGTTGGCGATGGGTGTTTTTGTTTATGTTATCTCCTTTCTTTTGTCCCCGGCTCAGAGCCCGGAACAGGAGAGCATCCATTTCCCGCAGGCGATTATACCTTCCTTCGGACTTATGGTCATTGCCGCTGTTATTGGCTGGCTGGGATACCGTAAAAATTTTTCCTGGAAAATTCTTACACCGGTTGGTTTCGTGTTGCTGCTGGTGCTGGTTGTTGTGGCTAAAAATGAAAACATATTATCGTTTACCGGTCTGAATAATCCTGCCGCGGCGCCGGATGTGACTGGCTGGAGCGCAATTCTCCTGTTTTATGCTTTTCTGGCATCAGTCCTCCCGGTCTGGAGCCTGTTACAGCCCCGTGATTTTCTGAACAGCCTGCTGCTCTATTTCGGTCTGGGTGGATTGTATATCGGATTTTTCATCCTTCAGCCGGAATTTGTAGCCCCGGCTGTACGGCTTCATCCTGAAGGAGCACCGGGACTCTTTCCTTTCGTATTCATCATTATTGCCTGTGGGGCTGCCAGCGGTTTCCATAGCCTGGTCGCCAGCGGAACAACAGCGAAGCAGCTCGACAAAGAAACCGATGCCCGGTTTATCGGATATGGTGCCATGGTGGGCGAATCGATGCTGGGGCTCATTGCGGTTCTCGCGACCACTGCCGGCATCATTTCTACCGATGCCTGGGAAGCACAATATGCCAGCTGGACAAGCGTTCAGGGACTGGGTGCACAGGTGGCGGTTTTTATACAGGGATGCAGTACTTTCCTGAATTCCCTGGGCATCGACCGTTATACGGGTTCGTCATTTATCAGCCTCATCGTGGTAAGCTACGCTCTTACTTCACTGGACAGTGCCACCCGCCTGCTTCGGTATAACATCGAGGAAATTTCCGAGACTTTCGGAATTTCTCTTTTCCGAAACAGATTTCTCTCTAGCCTGGCCGCGATTATCGCCATCGGTTTTTTCGCTTTCTACAAGATTGATGGCCGTCCCGCCGGTCTGGCTCTATGGCAGCTCTTCGGAACTACTAATCAACTGCTGGCAGGACTGGCACTGCTGGCCGTTACACTCTACCTCCTGCAGAGAGGGAAACCATGGTATTTTACCGGGCTTCCCATGATTTTTATGCTTATCACGACTCTGAGAGCTATGACAACAAATCTTCTTGAGTTTTTCCACCAGACGGAATGGCCTCTCTTCTTTGTAGGATTTGTGCTGCTTATCCTGGCTGTCTGGCTGATGATTGAAGCTGTTCTGGCCTTGCGAATGTTTAGTAAGAAAAAAGAAATCACAAGATCTCTGGATGTTTTTCCCCAATAATAATGGAGTGCAGTCATGAAAATTGGTGTCTATGCCAATCCATATAAGAAGCAGCTCTCGGATAAATTTTCCGGGATTCTGAAGGCAATGAAGAAATACGACATGGAGATGATCTGCCCGGAGGGCATCTGGGGCGGTAAAATCTCCGCAGCTGAAGGCTGCAGTATTTTACCCTCTGAGGATATTCCCTCCGAAAGCGACATAATATTCTGTTTCGGGGGAGACGGGACGGTACTCCGGACCGTACAAATCGTCCGCCACCGGCAGACTCCCATCCTGGCGATCAATGTCGGAGGATTGGGATTTTTGACGGAGGTAATGTTTGAAGATTTTGAAGAAGCCCTTCAGAGGATTGTCGACAAAAAATATCGTATAGAGGAACGCCTGCTGCTTCAGGGGAAGATTGAGGGGGATGATAAGCCGCTCCACGTTCTCAATGAAATTACCATCGAGAAAGGGCGCTCCACCCGCGTCATTGAGGTGCTGGTGGATATCAACGGCCAATTTTTCAACGCCTATGTGGCGGACGGACTGATTATATCAACACCTACCGGATCGACAGGATATTCCCTCTCTTCCGGAGGTCCTATCGTGGTGCCTACCAATGACTGCATCATCCTGAATCCTATCTGTCCCCATTCACTCACCAACCGACCGGTTATCATCCCACCCGATTCAAAAATCAAGGCCCAGATTTTTACAGATTATCCCCGGATTCTGATTTCGGCCGATAATCAGGATATCAGGGAGATTCCCAGCAGAACAGTGATGCATATCGAACGGGCACCTTTCTCTGCCAGACTGATAAAAAATGTGGATAGCGACTATTTCTCGATGTTAAGAAATAAACTGGCCTGGGGAGAGGATTTCCGGGACAAACTCAGGTGGTCTTATAAGCGATGATACTTTACTTTCCGGCTATGATACCCGGCATTATCTCCTTCGGTATTTATCTTTTTTTTTCCTGGTGGCTGCACCGGGGATTGTCCCGGGCAATAAGGAGGCAGCCGGATTTTTCCCACAACGGACCGCATGTGGGTATTTCCATTATTATAGCTGCTCATAATGAAGCCGGGGCGATATCCGAAACACTTTCCTCCCTCCTGAAGCAGGATTATCCCCGGGATAGATTTGAGATCATCGTTGTGGCAGACCGTTGCACCGACCGAACAGCAGAAGAGGTTCGTCGTTTCGAAAAAGATGCAGAAAATCTGAGGCTCTTCGAGATACCGGCAGTCCCTGAAGCTGTTTCGCCTAAAAAATACGCCCTGCAGCAGGGTATACAGTATGCCCGATTTCGCTATCTTATCATGATGGATGCAGACTGTCGGGTGAAGTCAGGCTATTTGCAGACATTCAACATCTATTTCCGGAATGGAACCGACGTATTGATTAATGTCCCGAAAATGAAGCCAGGGAATTCCTGGTTATATCATTATCTGCATCCGGAACGGCTGTTTACCTGGAGTATCAGTGCCGCTGCTGCCGGAAATGACAACCCTTTTCTGGCTTTCGGTACAACCTGGGGATATACACGGGAAATTTATGAAAAATCAGGTGGGCTCACCCCGTTGCTTCGTTCGCTGAGCGGAGATGATGATCTGCTGGTTTACCGGATGGGACAGGCAGGTGCGCGCACGGATTTTTGTTTTCTAAAGGAAGGATGGGGGGAAACCCGGTTTCCTGCATCGCTGAAATCTTTTATCATTCAAAGAAGACGCCATCATTCAGCCGGCAGATATTACGCTGCCGGTCCCAGGACCGGATATCTTTTTTACCATCTGAGCAATTATATGCTGTGGTTTTTACCTTTGTTTTTTCTTCCATCGCTGATTTTTCTGGTCCTGAAATGGTTAATTGACTATCTTACTTTGCGACGATCTGCGATTCATTTCCGGGAAAGCCTCAGCTTAAGGAACTACCTGTTCTTTGAA
>JAFGSO010000103.1 GCA_016934605.1 Calditrichota bacterium
GAGTCCATCTGGTTCACCATTCTGGCAATCTGCTTATTATCCATCTCCGCCAAAACGTCTTCCGCGACATTTTCCTGAAGTTCTACCAGAACCTCGCTTCCTTTTTCCGGGGGAAGAATGGAAAAGACGGCGCGCCGTTCTTCTTCGTTCAGATGAGAGAGAATTTCAGCGATGTCTGAAGGATGTAGATCCGCGATAACGGGAAGGGTAAAGGTCGTCTGACCACTGTCAATAAGATCCCGGAGATTCTCGAGAATCTCCTCCATGTCTTTATCCTGAATGAGACGGGTCATTTCACATACACTTCTGAATTTTCTGTAATTGATCGGATAAATTAACGAATTCTTCTACGGACAGTTCTTCCGGACGCCGGGTTAAATCCAGGTTGACATGGTCTAATATAGCTTCGGGATATAATTGAGACAAAGTATTTCGCAACATTTTGCGCCTCTGACTAAAGGTTTTTCGGACAATTTCTTTCAAGATGGTAGTATTCGTTTTCGGTAGTTCATCCTCGGGAAAAAACCGCAGCCTTATTACTCCCGAGTCCACCTTCGGCTTTGGAAAAAAGAGATGCGCAGGCACGGTGAAAAGGTAATCTACCATAGAATAAAACTGGCAAAATACCGAAAGTATTCCATAAACGCGGGATCCGGGTGAAGCGGCAATACGATGTGCCACCTCTTTCTGGGTCATAAGAACTGCTTCATTGAAAAGATTTGCATGCTCCAGTATCTTGAAAAGAATGGGAGATGTGATATGGTATGGCAGGTTTCCCGCAACGGAAATATTCCTTTTTGAATATGGTTTTAAAATTTCCCTGAGATCGAGATCGAGAACATCATTTTGGATGATATGCAGACGGTCCTGACGATCCAGTTTTCCGGCCAGGTTCAAAGCCAGATCGGGATCGATTTCTATTCCAATCACCAGCTCGGCCCTGTCCAGCAGGAAACGTGTTAACATTCCCCGGCCTGGCCCAATCTCCAGAATAAGCGATGGAGAAGGAACTTCCAGTGAACCGGCTATTTTCCGGGCAATATTTAAATCCGTCAGAAAATTCTGGCTCCATCGCTTACGGGGAATATGTCCGGTTTTGCTGTTTTTCATGACCTGACCGCGGATATCTGTTAAATATACTCAAAAACACGATTCACGGTTACCGATTTATATTCTAAAAACCTGTTATCAGGAAAACAGTATACGGTAAATAAGAAATAAGATCAAAGATCAAAGAATTAAGTTCAGAGATGGTGGAATATGGTCAGTAAAATCAAGAAAACGAGATGCAAGAAAACAAGATACAAGCCTGTCTGGCCGAAGGACAGGATATAAGATGGCAAGACAGAGAATTAGTGTGAAAAAATCAGACCATCCTGTATAGTCCTCTTACCTTGAGCTTTTGGCCCTTTTCCATTGTCCATTTTAGATCCTGATTCCTGAATCCTTCATGAATTATACGGCGGGGGTAAGAGGCTTCTGCTGTTCCATGAAGTCATCCAGCCAGCGGGCCTGTTTATCAACCCGGAAGGTCATAATCTTGTTCAGGTTTTCCCGGTCCCTGGCCTGATGGTATTTAAATACAAACTGGTCACCGTAAATTCCTACCACCTCTATCTTGCCAGCCCTGTGAGACATGATGAAACGGAAGCGTTTGCTGTGTCCGTCACACAGTGCCCGGGCACCCTCGACAATCTTCACACCTTTCACCAGCGGAACCTGAAACTGATGCCGGGTTCCCTGCACCGGTCTGCACTGGAAAACGTAATATGGAAGAATCCCGATGGAGGTTAATTTTTTCTGCAGCTTTGCCATTGTCATTGGATCATCGTTCACTCCGCGAAGAAGTACGGTCTGATTTGAAATAACGATATTGTGATCCAGCAGAATTCTGACAGCTTCCCTTGCCAGTTCTGTTATCTCCCTGGGGTGATTGAAATGGGTTACCAGATATATTTTCTTAAAATTATTATAAACATTGAGAAGTCTGACCAATCGACGGTCATTCAGAAATCGACTGGGATACACCACCGGCATGCGGGTTCCTATCCTGATAAAATCAAGATGTTCTACTTTCACCAGCATTTTCAGAAAATCACTGATGATGCTGGTATCCAGGACTAACGGATCTCCGCCGGTAATCAGGACATTTGATACTTCTTTGTGCTCGTGTATATATTCAACCGCATTTCTGAAATTGTCCAGAATTTCGCCCCTGGAACGTCCTACCATCCGTTTCCGGAAACAGTACCTGCAGTAAGAAGAACAGCGATGGGTTGCCAGTATCAGCACGGTCTCACGGTATTTATGCTGAAGTCCCAAAAATTTGGTATTATCTTTTTCCCCACTGACATCCAGATCTCCCTCGATGGAAAGTTCTTCGGCGGAGGGTACTACCATTCTTCGGATAGGATCATCCGGATCTGTCGGATCAATCAGAGACAGATAATAGCGGGTTGTTGCAAAGGGTAATTTTTCAACCACATCTTCCAGTTCTTTTTCATCCAGTGAAACAAAATTTCTTAATTCACCGAGATCGGTGATATTGTGTCCTAATTCTCTTTTCCAGGCTTCCATATTTCCTGCTGTATTTTTTAGTTATTATTCATATGAATTTTTATATATTCAGCGACATATATGGGAATATTCGTCTTTTTATACCGATATTCTTCCCTCTGGATCCATATAAAAGAATATTCTCACAAAACAGTATGATTTAAATTTACTTCACTAAATTAATGCTGAACATTTTTATTTTAGTGACTTTTATCC
>JAFGSO010000104.1 GCA_016934605.1 Calditrichota bacterium
AACCAGCTTCAAATCAAGGTACATTAGTGAATTGTTCGTAATTGACTTATATCAAAAAATTTCGGAGCTAAGGCAATAATCATATTAAGTTATTATTGGTGGGCAATTAACACAGGAAAATGAATTAAAATGAAAAAATTCAACAAGAAAATTGCTGAAGGGATCCTGTTCACGGATCAGTACCAGTTTACTATGGCTCAACTGTACTTCAAATTGGGTTATCATGAAAAATTAGTTCATTTCGATCATTTTTTCCGAAGTTATCCGGATTATGATACCCATAAGGCTGGTTATTGTATCAATGCCGGCCTGGAATGGTTTATTGACTGGATGGACAATGTTCGATTCACGGAAGAAGATATTCATACCTTGAAAAGTCAAAAAAATGACAGTGGTCAACAGGTTTTTGAAGATGATTTTCTGAATTGGTTGAAAAATAACGGTTCATTTGAGAATCTGGATATCCAGGCTATTCCGGAAGGCAGGGTAATTCATCCCAATGAACCGATCACGGTGGTTACCGGCCCCCTGGCAATGGCGCAGATTATCGAAACAGCCTTGTTGAATCAGCTCAACTATCAGATTCTGATTGCCACCAAAGCATGCCGGATTAGCCTTAGCGGAATGGAACAGATGCTTCTGGAATTTGGTGCCCGGCGAGCTCATGATATGGGCGCAAATGCCGGCGTGAGAGCTGCTTTGATAGGCGGTGCCGATTTTTCATCAAATGTTGGTATTTCTCATGTCCTTGGATATCCACCAAAGGGTACACATTCCCATGCCATGGTTCAGTTTTTCCTGGCCATGGGTATGAGTGAAGAAGATGCCTTCCAGGCATATGCAGAACTCTACCCGGATAATTCAATCCTGCTGGTAGATACTATTAATACCCTGGAAAGCGGGATTCCAAATGCTATTAAAGTGTTTGAAAAATTAAAGAAGAAAGGACATAAACCGCTGGGAATCCGTCTGGATTCCGGAGATCTGGCTTATCTGAGTCTGAAAGCCGCCCGAATGCTGAATGACGCCGGTTTTCCCGATGCGAAAATAGTGTTATCCAACGAATTGGATGAGCTAACCATCTGGCAGATTATTTCTCAAATACAGGAAGAAGGATCCAGGCATGGGCTGGATCCGGATCAGATAATCAAGAGACTGGTTTACGGAGTGGGAACAAGACTGATTACTTCGGAAGGATCTCCCGCATTGGGTGGTGTCTATAAATTGACGGGTGTTTACAACAATGATGAGTGGATTCCAGCTATAAAAATTTCTGAAAATATCCAGAAAGTGCCAAATCCAGCCCGTAAAAAAATCTGGAGAATCTACGATAAACGAAATATTGCCACAGCGGATTTTTTAACTACCGAACAGGAAGATATACGGGATTTAGACAATCTCTTTCTTCAGCATCCCACAGATCCAGGTATTTCACGGACTCTCAAAAGAAAAGAAATATCAGATCTGGAAGAGCTTTTAGTGGATATCCGCAGAAACGGTTCAACTGTATATGAGTTCCCGGATATTGAGGGATTGCGAAAAACACGGAAAAAAGACCTTGAACGATTGGATCCGGGGGTCAAAAGATTAATAAATCCTCATATTTATCATGTTTCTCTCAGTGCAAACCTGTGGGAACTGAAAAAACAGCTGATACAATCCCTGGATAATGGTGAAGAGAATTCATTCCGCTAAGCTGTACATAAAATCATCGGTCACATGATCGCTAAATTTGCAGAAAAGATGATGAAACGTTTCTTCCCATCGTGGTCAAAACAACATAATGACTCGCTTCTTATGGTTAGGCTTTTTGTATTTTCGATTTTTTCTACGGAGTGATCAGAAAGAATTTAATAAATTAATTTTCCCGGAAAGGAGTTAAACCATGCAGTTGAGCAGTCCGGCATTTGGACATAAAGGACACATTCCTGAAAAGTATACCTGTGATGGCGAAAATATCAGTCCACCGCTGGTCATCGAAGATGTACCGGAGAATACACGTCAGTTGGTGCTGATAGTTGAAGATCCGGATGCGCCCTCCGGTACATTTATACACTGGGTATTATACGGAATACCGGTTATTAAAAAAATTGATGAAGATTCTGTTCCGGGTATACAGGGTCTGAATGATTTTGGTGACAAAGGCTATGGGGGACCCTGTCCACCATCCGGAGAGCACCGCTATTTTTTCCGACTGTATGCACTTGATGAGGAATTTGATATGAAAGAGGGGCTTAACCGAAACGATCTGCGACTCAGAATGGAGGGTCATATTCTTGAAGAGGCGGAATTAGTGGGACTTTACAGCAGATAGTGATTGGCGAAAAATAACCTTACTGTCAAAAATAGTAATTATGGTCTGACAAACTCTTTTATAGTGAGGATACAGATGGCAAAAAAAATGAGTGCAGGACTTCTGGTTTATCGATTGGGAAAGGGTATGCCCGAAGTTTTTCTGGTGCATATGGGCGGGCCTTACTGGATGAAAAAGGATGAAGGGGCCTGGACAATCCCCAAAGGAGAATTTTCTTCTGATGAGAATCCGCTGGAAGCTGCGAAACGTGAATTCAAAGAAGAAACAGGCTTCTCTATAGAGGGAAAATTTGAACCGTTAACTCCCATAACGCAAGCGGGAGGCAAGGAAGTTCATGCCTGGGCTGCCGAAGCGGATCTGGATACTGCCAAAATCCACAGCAACACTTTTACCATGGAATGGCCCCCTGGCTCAGGTAAACAGAAAGAATTTCCCGAGGTGGATAAAGCCGCCTGGATAAACATTCCCGAAGCCAAAAAGAAAATCATCAAAGCTCAGATAAATTTCCTCGATGAACTGGATAAGAAACTGAAAAAACGTTTTTCCGACTGAAGGATTCAGTAATCAGGTTTCAGGATTCAGGAAAGTTTATTAGAGAGAATTCTGGATTTCTTAAAATTTATACCATATACCTTATAGCCCCCCTCTTATCCCTTCCGCACAAAAATATTCTGATCATCGGGATATGGTTCAAGTTCTTTCGGAATTGCGGGCAGACTTTCATGACTTCCGATAATCAGATAACTACCTGGCAGTAGCTTGTTTGTTATTGATTGCAGAATCTTCTGCTGGAGATTTTTCTCGAAGTAGGTAAAGACCAGATTTCTACAAAATATCATATGGAATGGACCTTCCGGAATTTCCTTGCGGATGTCCTGCTTCTCAAACCGGATATTCTTTTTATAACGCTCTTTGATCTTAAATTCATTGTTCATTTTTATGAAACCATTTCGGACATGTTTCTCAGGCAGATGTTTGAGGCTACCACCGGGAAAAATTCCATCACGTGCTCGATTTAGTAAAAATTTTTTGATATCGGTTGCCAGTATGAATAGATTAACTACCCCGGAGGTTTCTGGCTGTATGTCCTGCTCCCAGATCAACTTTAAAGTGTAAGGTTCCTCACCGGAACAGCATCCGGCACTCCATGCATTTATATTTTTATGATTTTCTTTATCTAATTTTCGAATCAATTCAGGAAAAATGACTTCACGGATATTTTCAAAAACCTTTTTATTACGGTAAAAGCGGGATACAGTAATGTAACATAAAGAATCGAGAATGTGCCATTCATCAGGATTGGCGTCCAGATAATCGCGGTAACTACCCGAGTCCGGGAGATTCAATTGCTGGTATCGTCTCTGAACGCGTTTACAAACCTGTTTTCGGACTTTTCTGAATCCTTTCCAGCGCAAATCCAGTTTTGGAAGGCACCATTGCAGAAAATCCATGCATTCCCGATCTTTCATTCGGCAGAATAAATCCTTCTTTTTTTTTGGCGATGATATTTACAATTCAAATATATTTTTATATGATTATTCCCTTAGCTCCTAAAATCTTTTTAAATATAGTTATTCAAAAAATATTTATAGAGGTAATATGTTTAGTGTTGTCTTTTTTAGTACCCCATCCCTTGCCTGCGTCCGCCAGTTGGCGGACAAGCAGGCATTCCCTTCCCCTGCCGGCAGGGGAAGGGC
>JAFGSO010000529.1 GCA_016934605.1 Calditrichota bacterium
ACCTCCCATGTCGGTTACGAAATGTTTGCCCGGTTTTCACCGGACGGAAGCCAGCTTGCCTTCACCGCTCAATATGACGGTAATACGGAAGTATATGTAATGCCCTCCGAGGGAGGCGAACCGGTTCGTCTTTCCTATACGGCAACCCTGCAAAGAGATGATATCGGAGACCGGATGGGGCCGAATAACATTGTCATGGGATGGACACCTGATGGTCAGAATATCATTTTCCGCTCCCGTAAAAAGAGTTTCAATCCCTTCATCGGTCAGCTTTTTCTAATTTCACCGGAAGGTGGACTGGAAAAACAGGTTCCTCTTCCTGAAGGCGGTTTTTGCTCCTACTCGCCGGACGGGCAGAAGCTGGCTTACAATCGGATTTTCCGGGAATTCCGCACCTGGAAAAAATATCGGGGCGGTATGGCAGATGATATCTGGATCCATGATTTTACAGCCGGTGAAACCCGCAATATCACCAACAATCCGTCACAGGATATCATTCCGATGTGGCATGAAAACCAGATCTATTTTATTTCTGACCGGGATGAGAACAAACGGATGAATCTCTATGTTTATAATCTGGATAATCAGGAAACCCGCCAGCTTACCCGGTTTACGGATTATGATATCAAATTCCCTTCAACAGGCAAAAAAGCCATCGTTTTTGAAAATGCCGGGTGGATTTACAGATACGATTTTCAAACCGGGGAAGCGCAGAAGGTTGATATTACCATTGCCAATGATCTGGTTTACGGAAGAGATGAAATGAAAAAGGTCTCTGCTAATATTAATAATTATGAGATTTCACCTGACGGTAACCGGGCACTGTTCGGTGCACGTGGGGAAGTTTTTACGGTTCCTGCCAAGGAAGGCCCAACCCGGAATTTAACAGAATCTCCCGGGGTCCATGACCGCAACTCTAAATGGTCTCCGGACGGAAAGTGGATTTCTTTCATTTCTGACAAAACCGGTGAAGATGAAATCTATATCATCCGGCAGGATGGCAACGCTAATCCGGTCCAGATCACCAGCAATGCTGAGACATATAAATATCAGCCCTATTGGTCTCCCGACAGCAAAAAATTGCTCTGGTCAGACCGGCTGCAGCGTTTACGGTATGTGGATATTGAATCCAAAGAGACAAAAGAGGTTACTCAAAGCAAAGTGTGGGAAATCAGGGATTATTCATGGTCTCCCGACAGTAAGTGGATTGCCTATTCTGAATCCCGTGAAAATGGTATGAATGTTGTGAATCTTTATTCTCTGGAAAGTGAACAAGTGTATCCGGTCACCGAGCAGTGGACAAATTCCTTTGGACCCAGCTTCAGTCCGGACGGAAAATATTTGTTTTTTATCTCTGAGCGTGATTTTAATCCCGTTTACAGTGAAACCGAATGGAACCATGCCTATACGGACATGCAGCGAATTTATCTGGCAACTCTGGCCCGGGGTATCAAATCTCCTTTTGAACCGAAAAGTGACGAGGTAAAAGTGGTCAAAAAAGACGACAAGAAAGAGGAGAAAAAAGACTCGGAAAAGGCGGTAACCGTGCAGGTAGATCCTGAAGGGCTCTCCATGCGGGTTGTCGGACTTCCGGTTCAACCCTCTGAATACCGGAACATAACAGCGGTTGAAAATGCGATTTATTACATCCGGAAGGGGACGAAGGATGAAAAACCGCTGCTATTCAGATTCGATCTGAAGGAAAAAAAAGAAACGGAGCTTGGGGAGATTGATGGATACGAAATTTCGGCGGATCATAAAAAAATGCTGGTCGGTCAGCAAAAAACGTATGCCATTATCGACCTGCCAAAAGCCAAAGTGGAAATGAAAGATAAACTGGATCTATCCGGGATGGAAGTTACGGTTGATCGCCAGAAAGAATGGCAGCAGATTTTCGAAGAGAGCTGGCGGCAAATGAGAGAATTTTTCTATGCGCCCAATATGCACGGTCTGGACTGGAGGGCCATAAAGCAAAAGTATCAGGCTTTAGTGCCTTATGTCAACCACAGATCAGATTTGACATATATTATCGGAGAGATGATCAGCGAACTGAATGTGGGTCATGCCTATGTGGGTGGCGGAGACACTCCCGATGCCGATCGGATTAAAACCGGACTTCTGGGTGCAGAGATTGAAAAAGATATTGCGAGTGGCTACTACAAAATCCGGAAAATTCTCCAGGGTGAGAACTGGAATAAGAATCTCAGATCCCCTCTCACCGAGATTGGTGTTGATGTTAAAGAAGGTGATTTTATTCTTGCCATGGATGGTGAACCGACCAATCAACTGATAAATTTTTATACACCATTACTCGGTAAGGTCGGTAAACAGGTAAAATTAAAAGTAAACAGTGAACCGGCCGAAAAAGGAAGTCGCGAGGTGACTGTGGTTCCCATATCAGATGAATCCGACCTGTACTATCATGGGTGGGTGCAGGAGAATATTCGCAAGGTAGATAAGGCCACAAACGGAAAGGTTGGTTATGTACATATCCCGGATATGGGAGTACGTGGCCTCAACACATTTGTTAAATATTTTTACCCGCAGCTTCGCAAAAAAGCAATCATTGTAGATGTCCGCGGAAATGGCGGTGGAAATGTTTCTCCCATGATCATTGAGCGGCTCCATCGTGAAATCCAGATGATGGAAAAGGCACGGAACACCATTGTTTATAAAGATCCCGGGGCAATGATCTGGGGACCGAAAGTATGCCTGATGGATGAGTACTCTGCGTCTGATGGAGATCTTTTCCCCTATCGTTTCAAAAAACTGGGTCTTGGTCCGCTGATCGGAAAGAGGACCTGGGGTGGTGTAGTGGGAATCCGCGGCTCTCTTCCGCTGATCGATGGCGGCAGTCTGAACAAGCCGGAATTTGCCAGTTTCAATGTGGAAGGGACGGAATGGATTATCGAAGGTTATGGTGTGGAGCCGGATATTTTTGTGGATAACGATCCCGCCAAAGAATATCAGGGAATAGACCAGCAGCTGAACAAGGCCATTGAAGTGATACTGGAAAAACTGGAAACTGAGGAAAAAACAATTCCGGAACCTCCCCCCTATCCCGATAAACGGTAATTTCCTGACCAGCAAAACCCCGGTTCACCAGCCGGGGTTTTTTTTATGATCTAATTACTCTGAAATTCCCGCCACAAAACCTCAACATTTAAATGTTATCTGACCTCCTGTCACTTAAAAAAAATCTGAATATCGTCGGATAACATTACCTCCTGTAACGAAAAAACATTGATCTGCTTATGCCTTAAAGATGCTTCTGTAAGTCCAGCCGGACTTCATTGGTACATTTTTTGTAATCTTTGTTTTGCAGACAGCAAAAAATTCAGCATTTCGGCTAAAGAGAATGAAAGTTGTTTCGACAATTATATTAGTCTGGGATTGCTGTGGCATTTAAATGCCCCGACGTCAGAAAAAAAGGGATAGAAAATTTAATTTATGGGACAAACTGTTCCAAATTGCGGAAATATTCAGGGAAGATGGTATTTATGCGAAAACTCTATTATTTAAAGCCCAATATCCAGCATGCTTTTACAACAGCATTTACGCTTCTCACTGCTGTTGAAATTGTCACATTCGGAATTCTGATACTGATACTGGAACATTTGAATGTACACGAGGCTTACGATGTTCAGCTCTATTTCAGGTCCGGTGCCGCTTTTTTTCTGGTATTACTGTTCAGCGGCTTCAATTTCTGGTACGGCATGAGGCTTTCTCACCGTATTGTGGGACCGATGATTCAGATTCAAAGAATTCTTGAAAGAGCCATGAAGAATGAATATAAATCGCGGATAAAACTTCGCAGCAATGATTATTTACACGAAATCGGTGATTCATTAAATATGCTTCTGGAAAAGCTGGATGATAACTCGGATCAGGAAAACAAAAAATTAATTAACCAGCGCGAACAAGACAAAGAAAAAAATTTGTGATATACGGAGGTTTACACATGAACACTCGTGGATTTAAAACATTGATGACTTCAAAGTCATTTTTTGCTGTATTAACCATTTTCATGCTCTTTCAGTCGGGCTGGATATCCTCGGCAGAGGCACAAACTGCAGCACGATTACAAGTACTCCTGCCGGGAATGACAGCTGCTCCCGGTACATCCAGCGGTTATACCGGAACACCTTATACTCAGACAGTCGGTGTTCCATTTCAGATAACAGTAAATGCAACAGATAACAACTGGAATGTTGTAGGAGTGTCTCACCTGGTTTCCCTTTCGGCTACTGATCCCTTCGCGAATCTGCCGTCAAATACATTTCTCAATAATGGAACTGCCACAATGACGGTAACAATAAATTCACAAGGCTCACATACATTAACAGCCACAGACCTGAGTGATCCGGGTGTGCTCGCCGGAACTTCTCCTTCTTTTGATGTAGCAGAAGTCCTTTATTTTACGATTACTGATATTGGTGAACCCTGGTGGATTTTGCCGGGAGAGGTCAGAGTAGGTGACGATATCCCTCAGGTGGAAATCATTGCCAGAGATGCCCAGGGTAACCGGGTAACCAACTATAATAAAATGGTTACCCTCTCAGAACAAACTGATTATGGACCAGGACGAATTGAACCTGCAACGATACAAATAACCGGGGGGAAATGGAAAGGAACTATCAGAATTTTTCGGGCAGGCTTAAAAACGCGCGGTTGGGGTGTAACAGGTGACGTGTGGGTACAGGTGAACGATGCCAATATTTCAGGATCCAGTAACCGCTTTTGTGCAAATCCAAGGTCGTATTCCAAACTTTTGACTCTGGTTCCGGGAGAAACATTTGTACCCGGCAGCATTACCGGTAAATCAGGTCTTCCAACCGATCAGCAGGCGAGCATACAGTTTCCCGTGCGCATTTATACTACCGATGAATACTGGAATCAGCGAGATATCGATACACGCATCGTATTCAGTTCGAGTGATCCGGCGGCTTCATTACCTCCCCGGACGCAATTGAGAGATGGCTATTTATCGGTTTCAGTGACACTCAATACTCCCGGTCTGCAGACAGTAACTGCAAGGGATTATGACAACTCAAATATTGCCGTGGGCGTTAGTTCACAAATAAGAGTTATATCATATGAGCTGCATCATTTCGAAATTAGTACTATTGCTTCGCCACGAACTGCCGGACAACCATTTCAGATAACCATTACAGCAGTCAATTCCGTTGGAAATCCGATTCCCACTTACAGCGGCGATGTGGAACTCACTGCCTCAACCGGACTGGAAACAATATCTCCACAACAGGTTACCCTGAATAATGGGGCATGGACCGGTCAGGTGACTCTGACGAGAGCAGCCCAGTTTGTAACCATCAGCGTAAATGATCTTACCCAACCACCACATACCGGTACCAGCAATCAGTTTACGGTTCAACCGGGGCCACTCACAAAACTTCAGACTCTGCTACCCGGTGAGACTGCCACTCCGGGAATCGCTCCCGGCAAAACCGGTACGGTCAGTCCCATTCTGGCGGGTACAGCGATGACGGTGAGGGTGAATGCAGTGGATGCCTGGTGGAATCTGATCAGTTCAATAACCCATGAAGTTCAATTTAGCAGTAGTGATGCTTCTGCCAGTCTTCCTCCTAATGCCTCACTCTACAACGGTACCCGGCAATTTTCGGTGACATTGAACGGAACCGGGGTGCACACCGTAACGGCTCATGACGTAACTCAACCATCTGTCCAGCCCGGAACCAGCAGTCAAATTCTGGTAAATCCGGGAAATTTGTATCAATTTTCCTTTAACAATATTGTGGGACCGGTAACCGCCGGTGTCCCCTTCTCAGTTAGTATCACTGCAGAAGATGAATATGGAAATCGACTGGCCGATTACTCGGGTAATCTGACTCTTTCGGCAAGTACAGGCCAGGGGACAATCAGTCCAACAAACATCGTCATGAATCAGGGATTATTCACCGGAAATGTCACTTTAACCAAAGCGGAAAGTGGCGTCTCACTCTCAGTCAGTGATGCGGCATCACCGCCTCATACCGGAACAAGTAATCAATTCCGTGTGAATCCCGGCACTCTGACTAAATTTCAGGTAATTGTTCCAGGAATCGTGGCCACTCCGGGCCTTTCACCGGGATACAGTGGTAGTCCCAATGACCAGCTTGCCGGGCAACCTTTCCCGATTCAGATCAATGGAGTAGATGCCAACTGGAATGTCGTTACCAGTGCCCAGGATTCTTTTGGGGTTTCATCGACTGACCTGAGCGCCTCCCTGCCCGGAAACACTGTGCTGGTTAACGGAAGTAAAAATCTGAGCATTACCCTGAACAGCGGTGGTGCACATACCGTCTCTGCTTTTCATTTAAACAATCAGCAGGTCGCCAACGGACAGAGTCCGCCCATAAATGTCATTCCGCAGAATCTGGACCATTTTGCATTTGAACAGATTCAAGGGCCTGTAACTGCCGGAGATGCTTTTACCGTCACTATCCGTGCAGAAACCAATCAGAATCAGGTTGTTGGAAATTTTACAGGAAGTGTGAGTCTTACTGCCTCAACAGGCGAAAATACCATTTCTCCTGCTGTAGCCGGACCATTTGTAGGTGGTGAATGGACCGGATCGGTAACAGTGACCAGAGCTGCCAGCAATGTGACCATCTCAGCAAGTGACGACGCATCGCCACCTCATACCGGCATCAGTAATCTCTTTAACGTAAATCCAGGTCCCTTCAATAGACTGCAGGTACTATTGCCGGGTGAAGATCCCATGCCCGGAGTGGTTCCCGGCAAGACAGGACAACCACTGGACCAGTTCACCGGTGTCCAGTTTGATTTCCGGGTCAGAGCAGTGGATGCACATTGGAACCTTATTACTCAAGCCACAGACAGCATCGAACTGAATTCATCCGATACGCTGGCCCTGATGCCCGATAAAAGTAAACTTATCAATGGTTCAGCCACTATTTCGGCAATAATGGGTACTGTCGGTACTCACACAATCAGCTCTTCGGATATCACCAACACCAGTATTACCGGTGGTATCAGCAGCCCGTTTGTTGTGAATCCCGGTAACCTGGATCATTTTGAATTTCAGGCGATTTCTGACCAGACAGCAGGTAATGAATTTCAGGTTCAGATTTTTGCAGCGGATATAACCGGAAATCCTCTGCCCGGATTCAACGGTCATGCCCGCCTGGAATCGACTACCGGCGAGGGCACAATCTCCCCAACCCAGATTGAATTTGTAGACGGATACTGGAACGGGCGAATCACGATAACCAGAGCCGCATCGAATGTAAAGATCAGCTGTCTTGATTTTGCAGCAGATCCCCATAGTGGAGAAAGTAATTTCTTCAATGTTGCTCCGGGTCAGTTTACAAAACTGCAAATCCTGTTGCAGGGTGAACAGGGAACACCAGGAATTGCTCCGGGAAAAACCGGAAGCGTTTCAACCCAGCTTGCCGGAGATGCCGTGGCGGTTACCGTCAATGCAGTGGATAACTGGTGGAATCCGGTTCCTTCCGCTTCAGGAGTTATCGGGCTGACTTCGACAGATCCCAGTGCGAATATCCCACTTGATGAGGCACTGAGTTCGGGTACTATCACATTTACTGCCTTCCGATTCATGACTCCCGGAAACTGGACCATTACAGCTAATTGTAAAACAAATCCGGACATATCTTCCGATACATCACCGCTGGTCCATGTGATTACCGGCTCCGTTGCCACATTCATGTTCGATCCCATCAGCAGTCCCCAGTATGCCGGAGACACGCTGCTGATAAGTGTGAATGCGGTTGACGGCAGCGGTAATACAGTGAGCAGTTACAATGAAATGGCCAGTATGACGGCATCTACAGGACCGGGAACCATCCTGATTAATGATATACAATTCACCGATGGGCAGTGGACTGGTCCGGTGGTGCTCACAAAAGCGGTTCAGAGTATCCATCTGAACATTCATGATTTTGATGATATCGTCCGTGGAAACAGCAATCCCTTTACCCTGCTTCCCGGAGCCCTGGCCCGGGTTAAAATATTGCTGCCAGGAGAGACTCTGACACCGGGACTGGCAACAGCAAAAACCGGTTTCCCCTCCCCTCAGACGCTGGGAATTACCTTTCAGGCAACGGTGTATGCCACAGATGCCTGGTTTAATCCGGTAACGCCGGATTCACTGGATCTGCATTTCTCCAGTACCGACCCGGAAGCAGTGCTGCCGCCGGATACGACACAGACTGTCTCATCGCAAGGATATGATGTCACTCTGCTGACGACCGGAAAGAACCGACTGGCCGTCGAAACAACCGGTATGCCGGCCATGAGCGACAGCTCCAGCGAATTCACGGTTCTGACCGGACAGATAGATCATTTCATTTTTACTACTATTGCAGATTCTCAGGTGGCGGGAAATCCGTTTACCGTGAGAATCGAAGCACATAATCAATATAATTTCCCGCTTCTGGATTATGAAGGCGAAGTTATTCTCTCCGCCTCCACCGGAAACGGAACTCTCTCTCAGACGGGAGTAACTCTCTCGGGCGGTTCCTGGGAAGGTGAAATATCAATTACAAAAGCCGATACGGCTGTGGTGTTTTATGCAGCAGACTATATCCCTGCACCCAATACTCATACCGGCTACAGCAACCAGTTTTCAGTACTTCCGGAAGAACTGGCCGGATTACAGGTTTTACTGCCGGGAGAGGTCGCCACTCCTGGTGTTACTCCGGGCAAGAAAGAAAATCCTGACGTTCAGACCGCCGGTGAGTCATTTTTACTTCAAGTGCGTGCAGTGGATCCATACTGGAATCTGATTGTTCTGCAAAATGACACCCTCGCTATTGAGGTAAGTGACACTTTTGCTGCCTATGCGGATACAGTCCAACTGGTTGATGGAGAAGTACAGATACCGGTCACTTTAAGGGCTGCCGGAAAACACTGCTTTACTTCAACATTCATGAATAAAGCCACCCTGCCTGCTGCCAGCAGCGATAGTGTGGAAGTGAACCATAATAATTTTACCCAGTTGCTGGTATTGCTTCCCGGTGAATCCGTTCTTCCGGGAGATACGGAGAACGATCCGCTGAAAACTCCCGGCCGTCAGAACCAGGCGACCCGGCAGACTTCCGGTTTGTCCTTCCCGGTTGAAGTGTATGCAGTGGATGATTACTGGAATGTGGTCCCAACAGCTCCAAACGATCAGATCAGGCTGTTTACCACGGATAATACTGCACAGGTTGAACCGGTGAATAACAGTCTGCTGGATGGACAAACCACCTTCGCGGTTACGCTCACACAAGGGGGAAACCAGATAATCCGTGCTATTGACGAAAGTAATACCAATATCCGGACATCACTCGATGGACAGGTGGAAGTTCTGGTAGGCGGTCTTCATTATGAAATCATCCTGGATACCGGTCGGGTAGCAGCCGGAGAGCCGTTTCAGATGAGTGTATCTTTCAAGAATGGTAATGAGGAAGTGGTCATCAGCGCCAATCACCTGATTAACTTCAGCCTGGTGGATGCAGCCAATCTCACTGCGGTGGAAGGTTCCCTGCAGTATCAGTCAGTGAACCTGGCAAATGGTCGGAGAAGTCTGGAGCAATCCACCAATGCAGTAGGCCTGGTGAGAATCAAGGTGGAAGACGAAATTGGTACTGCTGCGGCCTATTCCGAACCGCTGGAAATTCTGGCTGGCAGTGTTGCTTCCATTGAAATTCAGGCTGAGAAAAATGAGGTCCGGGCGCTTGAAAAGCTCATGCTGTCGGTACTCCTCAGTGATGGAGCCGGAAATCCGGTGCCGGACCAAACAGTTTCGTTTTCGGTAACCAGTGGTACCGGTACCATGGCTGCCCCGGAAGGAATTTCTAATTCAGAAGGCATTGTTCTTATTGAATTTACCGGGGGAAAATTGACCGAATCGAACATCATTCGAGCCGAAATTGATTCCGTTTACCAGGAGTTTGAGGTAATCGTGAATCTGACGCCATCCAGTATGCCGGACGGTGTTCCTATAAATTATCCCAATCCGTTCGGAGGTGAAATTCGCGAGACTCATATCGATTATTATCTGGCAGATCCTGCAGAGGTCACTCTCCGGATCTATGACCTGTTTGGAAATCTGGTCTGGTCGAAAGAGTTTCCCGCAGGAAGCCCCGGAGGTATGGGTCGGGCACAGAGCTCACATCCCAATTCAGTGATATGGGACGGTACCAACAATAAAGGTCAGAAAGTTGGTAATGGCGGTTATATCCTTATGGCAAAGGCAGTGGCTAACGGCCGGGTCATTATGGATACGCATCGTAAAATTGCAATTGTCAGATAAATGGATTTTGATAAACCAATATGGAAAGACTAAAAGAGTTGGAGCCAAATATGAAATACAACAAGTATATTTTAGCGATTGTCTGCATTCTGCTCATTGCTGCCCTGCCGCTTCGTGTGATGTCTCAGGATGGTAAAGCAGGAATGCCCGGCACTTACCTGCATATGGGGGTTGGTGCTCAGGCCCTTTCTCTTGGCAAAGCTTATACAGCTCTGGCCAGCGATGCAACTGCCATTTACTGGAATCCGGCGGGACTGGCTATCCAGAATCCGTACCAGGTCTATTTTATGCATTCGGTACTGTTCTTCGATACCAATTTCGATTATCTGGCCGGTTCGCTTCCAACCAGAAGTATGGGAAGTTTCGGTCTGGGAATCCTCTATCTGAATTCCGGAAGTTTCGATCAGCGAAATGAGCTGAACCAGGAGCTTGGATCCTTCGGAATCTCTGACATGGCCTTTATGCTTTCCTGGGCAAAAGAACTGTTCCCGAACTTCTCTGCCGGTATCAATTACAAGCTGGTAACCCAGAATGTGCTGGATTATTCAGGAACCGGACATGGCTTTGATCTTGGCCTGCGAACCCGCTTGTTCGATCGACTGGAAACCGGCGTTATGGTAATGAACCTGCTCACCCCTAAAATGAAACTGGCCTATGAGTCGGAAACCTACCCGATGCAGGTGAGAGTTGGTGCAGCCATGCCGTTTCTGGAAAACAAACTGATAGTCAGCATGGATATCGCAAAAATTATCGGTTGGGAGTCCGCCATTTTAAATATTGGTACGGAATACCGGGCCATGGAAAATCTTTCCATTCGCGGTGGTGTTAACAACGGGAGAGTTACGCTGGGTCTCGGTTTTACCTGGAACCAGGTGGGAGTCGATTACGGACATAAAAACGTCTCGGAATTCGGTCTGAATCACACTTTTGCCGTGAAATATGCTTTCGGTGGATTTGGTGTCAGTGCTACTGCATATCCCGAAATTTTTTCCCCAATGGGAGACCAGAATGTATCCCATATCTCGTTGAAGGCGAAGAGCCGATCTGCCATTCAGCAATGGACTTTTGAAATCCTTGATAAAAAGGAAAATGTCATCCGCAGTTTTTCGGAAAGAGGTTTGATCCCTGAAGAAATCGTCTGGGATGGGCGCGACAATTCCGGCGCGCTGGTTGAAGACGGAAAATTCAAATATCATTTTGAAATATGGACGGTGGAAGGTGAACACCTGAAAAGTGGAGGATCGCTGGTGTCTATCGACACAGAAGGACCTGCCGGTATCCTTGGTCTGGGTCCTCAGGATTAATTATAAAAATGCCGTTTTTTTTTACGAAAACAGGTGAATTATGAAAATAACAATTAGTCATTTCAGACGAATCCATATTATTGCCGTTACGATGTGTCTGCTGCTGACAGTTTCTCTCTTCGCTGCAGACACGAATACGGGTTGGAATCAGTATACCCAGGCTGCCAGTCTGTACCGGCAGCATGCACCGGCAGCTGAAATCACCAAAATACTGGAAGATGTACAGAAGTCAACTTCTGATTCTGTCCTCTACGGGAGAACTGTTTTCCTGCTGTCATCTGCTTACGAACGTGAGCATCAATACGATAAAGCATTGACGGAACTTCAAAAAATAAACAGTTTAACCGGTAAGTTTCCGAATAATATGGTTTCTGAAGCACATTTTCGCAGGAGTCTGATATATCTCAAAAAGCTGGATTTTAAAGCAGCGGAAAAACAGTTTCAGAAAAGTCTGGAATTTGGAAAACACCCATTCTTACATCGGGAAGCGCTGCTGGGACTCGCCTGGCTGGCTGCTGACCAGAATAAATGGTCGGTCTGTGATTCTCTCCTTTCCCTTCAGAAGGTGAAGAATACCCTGAGTTCGCAGGACGAGCGGGGATTAATTCTGACAGCCAGGAGCGCCATTGCCCGGTCTCAGCCAGAAGAGGCCATTTCTCTTCTGGAGAATACAACCAGCCAGGCCGGGCTCTATTATCTGGCGCAGGCCCACGAAATGGCCGGCAACCGGATCATGGCTGTAAGTGTGTATAAAAAACTGCACGATCTTTTCCCAAACACTCCTGAAGCAAAACACGCCCTCTTTCAGGCCGCCGAAGTATTTATGAGAGCCGGAGACTGGCTGGCAGCCCGTTCTGAGTTTAAACGGCTGCTGGAAAGCGGTTTATCCAACGCCGATGGTATCCATTTCCGTCTGGGTTGGATTTATATGAACCTCAATGAGCTGGAGAATGCTCTGGCTGAATTTTCCTATATGCCTGCAGCAGAAAATGTCAGTTATTTCAAGTATATGGAAGCGGAATGTCTCCGTCGGCAGGGACAGGCAGATCCTGCCAATCTGAACAAATCCATTCTTCTCTTTCATAACCTTGCCTCGGTTGACATTCATTCACCTCTAGCTCCTCTGGCCAAGTTGAAAGCTGCCCTCACCGAGATGGAAAAAGGAGACAGTACCGGCTCCCTGGTAAGCCTGAGACAATTTATCAGTCTGTATCCCAAGGATGAACTATCGCCCGCGGTTTATTTTCTGCTGGGAATGAATGAAAATCCGGCGAACAGCCAGCGCTATTTCGATCAGATTGTGCAGCAGAATCGTAAAAGCCAGTTTTTCGATGTGGCTTATTTTGCTCTTCAAAATCATGATTTCAA
>JAFGSO010000530.1 GCA_016934605.1 Calditrichota bacterium
GATCTGACCTTCGATTATGCCTACAGAGATTCACAGTACTTTGACGGCAATAATCTGTTCTCGCTGAAATTCGGATTCTGATAGTGTAGTGTGATGTAACATTTTAAGGAAGGCCGGCAGCAGGTAACATGTATCTCTGCCGGCCTTTTTTTAATGATATATAAAAATTTTAGGACAGGGGTATGTCAAAATTAATTTTGACATACCAGTTTACTGAGTGAGAGCCTCAATCATAAAATGAATTTTGGGAAAGCGTCTTTCAGGGATAAATAATCTTAAATGATTATGTCCTTAGCTCAGCTTTATGAATACATATTGAAATGAACACAAACAAATGTGCCACCTCGTGTTAAATTTACCTGATAACTTCGTTCATAAGATAATTGACTTCTGTTCTCAACTTGACCCCCTTCCCCAGCCGGCAGGCCAGTCTGGCTTTAGACAGGGGAAGGCCCGTCAGGACGGCTTTGCCGGACTGGGGTAGGGGTTAGGGTAGAATCACAATGATCGTGCTAAAACCAACTCTTTTTCAATTCTGACTGGTAAGGATTTATGGTGCAAATTTTGTTTAAAAACTGTTTCATAACGGCATAGGTATTCTGTTTTATCTGTCTAATTGCATGTTTCGGAGCTAAGGAATAATCATTTATCTGATTATGTTCTTAGCTCAGCTTTCTGTATAATATTTCTTTTCAGAGTAACCGGCTGTTTTTTCAAATTTCTGATGAAAATTATGAAAATCAGTCTTCAAAACGGGTCATAAATGATTGTAATTATTTTACATGCAACCTCCCCCATAATCCCCCTCCTTACTAAGGAGGGGGAAAAGAGGGGGTGGTTGGACAGAGCCCGAATATGATTATTTTTGAGTTTTAATACATTTTGCTGAGGTAAGGACATAATCATAATCATTTATTCTTATACACGTATCAGGAACAATTCAAATACCGCTCCATATAAAGGGATGAAATCTATTGGCAGGAGAAGCACAAGATAAGGATATCCGGTTTTGACAACTTGAAATTCAAAAATACAATTTGAATTTCTGGTCATTAAAACATGCGGAGATACCATCATGATACACCAGAAAATTTCCATTCTTCTCCTGATTTTTTTTATACCTATCTTCCTTTTTGCTGATGAAAAGGATATTAATATTTCTCTTGATTATGGACGTTTTCACTATGATTCTGTATCGGTCTATCTTGAAGTTTATTATACCGTTTTTCCCCCCAGTACCGACATCAGAGAGAGCGGAGAATTGATAAAGTCCTCTTTTGATCTGCAGTTTGCCCTGCTGAACGCGGAAAATGATTCTGTGCTGGCTGAAGACACCATTCCAATTCATTTCGATCAGCTGGAAACCCTCAGCGGAATGGAAGCATCCGGGCAGATGGGAATACTAAAACTGATTATCCCCGGAGGGAAATACCGGCTCAGGATAATCAGCATGGCAGATACTGTTTTTGAAGATATTGCGGTAAGTCCTTTCGCAACCGATAAAATCGCCATGAGCGACCTGGAATTGTGTTCCAATATTATTACCAATTTTAATGATTCCAGTCATCCATTTTACAAGAATACCATGAAAGTGATTCCGAATCCCTCTGGTATCTATGGAAAAGAAAGGCCGCTTCTGTATTATTACCTGGAAATTTATAATCCCCACACTGAAGGCATTCGAACGGGTTCCACATTTGATGTCCAGACTGTGATTGCCGATCCGGATGGTAATATCAGGATGAAAAGGCAATATAACCGCAATCAGTCGTTGAGTTCTGTTGTGGAAAGAGGCATGTTCAATATCAGCAAACTGGAATCAGGCTTCTATACGCTGATACTGGCTGCCACTGATTCAGTTGATGATGTTTCGGTTTATCGGCGCAGAAATTTTTATGTTCATAATCCCGATGTTGTGGTGGTATCCAGTGAGTCTGAACTCGAACAGCAACTGAATGATGAATTTCTGACGCAGACCGAGAAACAGCTGGATGAACTGTTCGACCAGGCCCGATATGTTGCCACGAATTCAGAAAAGAATGTATTTAAGGTTCTGAACTCCGCAGAAAGTAAAAGTCAATTCCTGGCCAGGTTCTGGGCAGCCCGCAATAAGGAAAATCCGGAATGGAAAGATACTTATTATAAACGGGTGAAGGAAGCTTCGAACAACTTCAGCAAGATGGGAACCCCGGGCTGGGCAACTGATATGGGACGCGTTTATATTCTGTACGGTCAGCCGGATGAGACTGAGAGGAAGCCGTTTAATCCCAACCAGAATCCTTACGAAATCTGGCATTATCTTGATCTGGAAGGGGGCGTGGAATTCGATTTTGTCGATATCAGCGGTTTCGGAATTTATGAGCTGGTCAATTCCACCAAACGGGGTGAAGTGACTTATGTGAACTGGATGGAGGAATATGTTCAGACACAGTAGAAATAAATATGATTGTATCCTTCGCTCAGCAAGCTGGAATAAAAATGAATAGAGTTCATATTTTATCAATTCAAAATTTCAACTCATCATGTATTTATCGGCCACAGTAGCTGACCGGCAAAACGGTGAGCTTTAATAATGACCTATTCTGTATGAACAGATTATTTTATTCTGCTTA
>JAFGSO010000531.1 GCA_016934605.1 Calditrichota bacterium
CTAAATAGCCGACGAGACTTCCCGCACCGCGGGACGACCTCCGGCGTGACAGGCCGGCGTTCTAACCAACTGAACTACGACCCCAATTTTTACAGCCGAAGAATTTAGAAGATTTTGACTTCTGAATCAAGTTTTTTTTCATTATTTGCAACACTCATTCCTCCAGCTCGGTAAACTGGGCTACCAGGCGGGTGAAGAGATATATCACTACCATACCCAGAACAAAATGGGCTGCCAGTGTGTACCAGATAAACTCCGGATGAGCCATGTCCCGGAAATATCCATACAGGGAAGTATAAATCACTCCGCTGAGAGCACCTCCTATTCCCACTGCCAGAAAATTGGAGCCCATATACAATCCTGCCTTCTCCTTGGGAGCAATCCAGGTGATATATTCCTGAATCCTGGGAGAAGAAGCCATCTCACCCACGGCAAACAGAGCAATTCCAACAAAAACCCATGCCGGCGCACTAAGTTTGGCCAGTGCAATAAACAGAAACCCAATAGCCGAAATCAATAATCCGGTTAGAAAGGTGGGCATGGCTTTAAATTTCTCCGCCACCCGGGAGACAAATATCTGAAAGATCATTATGATATAACCGGTATGAGAAATGGTCTCACCCAGCAACCGTCTCGAACCCCCAGAATCAACCTGGGAGAAAAAGTTGGCGAATCCCGCACCGAAAATACTGCGAACGTTTTGATAAAGAGTGATGGTATCCAGATTTCGATCTACATAAAGAGCTGCCAGATTGAAAAAGGCCCAGAAGGGCAGCCAGAAAAAAATCCCAAGAATCAACAAAAAGACTGCAAATTTAATATCAGACAGTGCAGTATACAGATCACGGAATTTCTGTTTCAGAGTTACACCTTCCAGTTTTCGTTCCGGCTCTCTGTAAAAAAAGATGGTGATTAGCAGCATTAATCCGATGGCAATAGCCGCTGCCATGAAGGCATAATTCCAGGAAATGGCTCGCAGCTTACCCGCAATGACCGGCCCGAAAGAAGCCCCCACGTTCACCATTGCATAAAATATACCGAATCCTAATGTTTTATTAGTATTGTCTGTTACTGCCCGAACGGTTCCGGAAATGAGCGGTTTAAATATCCCGGCTGCCAGTCCGATAGATAACATGGTTAAAGCAATTCCAGAAAAAGACTGAGTCAGAATCAGCAGGATAATTGAAGGAAGATAGGCCAGATAGGAAGCAATCAGCACTTTCTTGAACCCGAAACGGTCTGCAAAAGTACCGGAAATGACCGGAATAAAATAGGAAAACATCAGAAAAATACTCTGGACAATACCCAGCTGACCCTTGGTATAACCCAGATATTCCATATAGATTCCGAATCCCATATAAATACCGTAGTAAGCAAACCTCTCCAGCACTTCCACGGAATTAGCTACCCAAAAAACAGGCGGAAAAGGAGACCGTTTTTCTGAACTGTTTTTTATCGATCTATCCGTCGATGCCATAAATATTTTCCTTCCTGAATAATTTGAAATGCAGCACCAGTTTAATTTTAGAGTAAGAATGGATCTTTAGAAATATATGTCCATTTTAGTCACCTTCGTTGAAATTGTTCCCTGACTTGAACAGAACTCATTCCTCCCTGAATACCGGCATGATAAAAATTTTCCTGTTTTACAATGTTTGTGAAATCATCTCATCAGTTAAGTTAGCCATTCGGGATAAAAAAATATATCAGAGATAAACGGGATTCATCATTTCTGCAGCAGGGTTTACCGGCACAAAAATCAATTTTAAGAGGCTGAATAAAACAGTGGTGCTATTGAAACAAATTGATCCGCGGAAAGAATACTTTCTAAATCCAACATACCGGAAGATTAGACTTCACCATCAGCATATTTTCAAATTCATGACGGTGAAGATTCTCCATAGACAAAACGATTATATTCTCTATCCAGAACGGCAAAAAGTTTTCTGCTCAGTGGGGTAATCCCGCTGTAAAATAAAATCATCGGAATGAAATAGAATAGTCCTCGTTTATACGAGGCAGTCATCATGGTCTGTATGGAGTCCTGGGTCTCCGGGTCAATCTGATAAAACATGAAGGTATATAGAAGAAAACTGAACAGAATGGTTGCCAGAAGCGGCCAGTTTGACTTCAGATACCGGATATTGGCTATCAATGCAATGGCAAAAATGTAAAACGAGAGACCATAGAGGTTGGTACTGGTCACCAGCAGATAAATGGTTTTAACCATGTAACTGAATCTCTCCTCGTCCCAGAAAAGATATGTTCTGAATCGCTCAATGGATGCAGCATGAATCACAATTTTTAAATATACCTGCCATACAATAAAAGGCAAAACACTGAGAAGGCCGTGAAAGATTAACGGGAGATACATTTTCTTGCGAATGGTAATGAGAAACATGATAAATACAGCTGCCACAGAAAAAACAATGCCGTCACTTCGCGTCCAAACATTTAATCCGAACATGAGTCCCGAAATGATCAGGTGACTGCTTTTTTCTTCTTTCCACCACAGATAAAGAAATAGCGATCCCCCGCAGACAAAAGCAGCACCGGGCAAATTAGTGAGCGACAACGACGCATGAGCAAACATCTCGGGAGTAAACACCAGAAAAAATGTTAACAGTGCAGCACCGGAAGGCGATAAAAAGCGCGACAATACCTGATGAAATATGATCA
>JAFGSO010000532.1 GCA_016934605.1 Calditrichota bacterium
AACAGTCTGGAAATTCAGCATGTTGGCAATCTGGACGGGTGTGAAGTCTATCTCGATTTTTTCGAGATTTTCCTCAAAAGGCCTTTTATCGCGGAAGATGGGCAGCTTCGTTTCAGATATATGCAGAATGCCAATATCCCTTATGAATATCAGGTTTCCGGTATGCCTTCCGGCGGGAATACCGTTTGGGATATAACGGATTTCGCCTCGGTGAAAGAAATTACTCCTCTTCAGAATGGTCAGAATGTAGTTTTCCGGAGTCTGGTGCCGGAGATGAAGGGAACCTCTTATTACGTTTATTCTCCGGGCAGTGTGAAAACTGTTCCCGGTATCGAGCGGATTGAAAATCAGCCCAATCTCCGCGATCCCTCCAGAAAAGCCGAATTCATCATCATTACACCGCCCGATTTCCTGGATGCTGCAGAATTTCTGGAAACCTGGCGGGAAACTCAGATACCGGATCGCATAGAAACTGAACGAATCTCACTGAATCATATCTTTACCGAATTTTCGTCATCGGTTCGGGATGTCACAGCCATCAGGGATTTTCTCAAATATGCCTACGAAAACTGGTCGGATTCACTGCAGTATGTTCTGCTGTTCGGAGATGGTCATTACGATTACCGCAATATAAGGCTACAGGGTTTTCCGAATTATGTTCCTCCGTTTGAAATTAGCAATAACGGTGAGATTGACAGCCGGGAGACCGATAATTTTTATGTGGCTTTTGGAATGAGTGGTGCACTGGCGACTATCGATCCTACCATTCCGGTAGCACGTCTGCCGGTGAGTAATCTGGAACAGATTGAAAGTTACCGGGATAAGGCAGAAAAATATAGCCGGTCCTGGATGGTCGACCAGGAAAAAAACGGGTGGCAAACCTGGCTGACCTTTGTTTCCGATGATGAAAGAGGGGGCGTAGGTTCGATTCATGAACTGTATTATCATCTGGAACCTTCAGAATCTATCGTAAACAGTTATGTCTCTCAAAAATTCAATGTGGATAAAGTGTATCTTCACGATTATGAACAGATACCCGGTGGTCTGGGAAAATGGAAGCCGAAGGCGACAGAGGATCTGGTCAACCGTATAAACCGGGGAACCCTGCTGATAAATTTTTTCGGCCATGGAGATCCGGACACCTGGGCTCATGAATCAGTTCTGAATCGTTCCCGGGACCTTCCCAAATTTCAGAACGAATACCGGCTACCGCTATGGGTGGCGGCTACCTGTACCTGGGGGAAGTTCGATAATCCCTCGCGACCGTCCATGAGTGAAGAGCTAATGTGGCTCCCGCGCATGGGAGGTATCGGAGTCATTTCAGCTGCCAGACCGGTGTATGTAACCGGAAATAAGGCATTTGCTTACGATTTTTACAATTACCTGTTTTACAATAAATCGGAAATTCGTTCCAGCCGCAGGATCGGTGAGGCATTTTTTCTGGCAACACAACCAAGTCCAAACTTCCAGAAATATCATTTCTACGGAGATCCCACACTTCATTTGGCAGATCCCGAGCTGCGAATCATCGTGGAATCGATAACACCCGATACCCTTCGGGCACTTTCCACCGTGTCGGTGCAGGCCCGGGTGCTGGACCAGGCGGGTGCACCGGTGGATAATTTCAACGGAACGGCCGTTCTCCAGGTTTTTGATGCATCTGAAGACAAATTTGTAATTGATGGCAGTACTCGCTATGACTATGTTTACAATGGCGGCACTCTTTTCAAGGGGCTGGTTACTGTAAGTAATGGTCACCTCACCGGCCAGTTCATCGTACCGAAATCGATTAAATATGATCCAGAACCTGCCGGCCGTCTCAGTATTTACGCCTGGAGCAGCGATCAGGATGCCATCGGTTACACCGATTCACTCCTGATATACGGCACGGAAGCACAGGTGGACGATCCGGATGGTCCGGAAATCGTGATCGCATTTCAGGATAATCCGAATTTCTTTGACGGGGATTATGTGTCCAGTCAGCCGACCCTGCTGGTGGAGATCGATGACCCCAGCGGAATCAACCTGACCGGAGAGGTAGGACACCGCATCGAGCTGACCATCGATGAATCGGTGAAAAAAGATGTTACCGATTTCTTCGTATATGAGAAGGACAGTTATACCGCGGGAAAAGTGGAATATACCCTCCCTGCTCTTTCGGCCGGAAACCATAAGCTGAAGATAGCCTGCTGGGATAATCTTAATAATTATTCTGAAAAAGAAGTAAGCTTCAGAACCAGCGGAGCCAGCGATCTGATGCTGGTGGATGTGGTAAATTACCCAAATCCGTTCAGCGACCGGACCTATTTTACCTTCCAGCTGGATGCTCCCGAAGGTTTTGCGGACGTTACCATTTCGGTTTATACCGTCACCGGCCGCAAGATTTACGAGTGGCACGATATCGCCCGCCGTGGATTCAATAAAATACCGGGTGACGGCTGGGATGGTCGTGACCGGGATGGGGATTATGTGGCAAACGGGGTTTATCTTTATAAAATTTCGGTTGATGATGGATCGTCATCCCTGGAGAAGATAGAAAAACTGGCTATCGTGCGATAAACCGGGATTCCCGCTTCCGCGGCATCAGGGAAACGGGAGTACTTTGCGGTACAACTCCTGATCTATTCCATCAAATCAATTTTATCTGGCACAGGGGCTGGAATTATTTTATTTTATGCACTGCTCCATAAATTCCAGGAGTCTGAAAACTTTGTTAATTTGATTAAATCACAAACTTTAACATCATTAAATAATACGATGGTATTTATCTCTGTGACCTCCGAGCCTTCTGTGGCTATTTCAGGTGCCACTGAGCACACAGAGGACACAGAGGAGGACTCATTCTAAAGAAAAAAGAAAAAAGAAAAAAGAAAAAAATGAGGCAGGTATATAAAATCTTGTATTTTGAAGA
>JAFGSO010000533.1 GCA_016934605.1 Calditrichota bacterium
AGCCGTTCCAGAATCCGGGCTTCCTCACCCTCCTGTCCGGGCTGGTAATAAATTTTTTGCTGTAATTCCGGGGGCAGGTATTTTTCCCGAACAAAATGCCCGCTGTAATCATGGGCATATTTATAATCTTTCCCGTAACCGAGATCTGCCAGCAGAGAGGTGGGGGCATTTCTCAGATGCAGCGGTACCTCCAGCTCAGGATAGTTTTTGATATCATCAATGGCGCTGTTTAAAGCCACAATGGCGGAATTGCTCTTGGGAGCTGCCGCCAGGTAGGCAACGGTCTGGGACAGGATGATCTTGGCCTCGGGCAGACCGATATAGGTAACGGCGGTGAAGCAGGAGGTGGCCAGGGTAAGAGCATAGGGATCTGCATTGCCGACATCTTCAGAGGCCAGAATGAGCATACGACGGGCAATAAACTTCGGGTCTTCTCCCGCTTCCAGCATCCGGGTCATCCAGTAAACGGCCGCATCGGGATCGCTTCCCCGTATACTTTTAATAAAAGCAGAAGCCAGATCGTAATGATACTCACCCTGTTTATCGTGATACAGTATTTTCCGGGTAGCTGCTTTTTCGAAATGAAATTTAGTCAGTGATATTTTTTCTCCCACTCCGCCCGCCAGGTCAACTGCTTTCTCAACCAGATTCAGTGCACGCCTGGCATCACCGTTTGCCAGACGGTAAACAGCCTGCCAATCCTCGATTTCCGCCTGGCGCTGTTTCAGGAATTCATCCGAGGACAGCGCCCGCTGGACAATTGATTTTATATGGTCATCATTCAGCGGTTTCATGTGGTAAATATGCGTCCGGGAAAGCAGTGGTGCGATAACCTCAAAAGATGGATTTTCCGTGGTCGCACCAATCAGAATCACAACTCCCTGTTCCACCGCATGAAGGAGGGCATCCTGCTGCGCCTTATTAAAGCGGTGAATTTCATCGATGAATAATATGGTATTCTTCCCGGAATATTTCTTCAGCCTTGCAGCATCATTTATTATCTGACGAACATCTTTCACACCCGAGGTAACTGCGCTGAGGGGACGAAACTCCGCTTCCGCTGCAGTGGCGATAATTCTGGCCAGGGTGGTTTTCCCCACTCCGGGAGGCCCCCACAGAATCAATGAGCGTAGGTGCGAAGATTCAATTTCCTTGCGCAGAATAGTACCGGACCCAACAATGTCCTGGTGACCGATAAAATCATCCAGATTTACCGGACGAATTCTCTCGGCCAGTGGCACAGTAACCGCTTTTTTCGGTGGATTATCTTTCTGTGTCGAGAAAAGATCCATCAATAAGTCACAACCAGTCAAATAAAAATATCACCTGATTTCCTGGTTAAAAGAAAATCGGGTCACTTAATTATAAATTACAATTTTTTTCAGATAAAAATAGGTATTGTTTTTATCGGTAGTCGAAATTTCCAGTGCATTGAGGCCACCCCGGATATGCGGAGTGATATCCCATCTTTCAACCGGTAGGGAATTTAGCTCTTCGATAAATTTTGGTTGATAATAGTAACTTAAAATTGTGTTATTGAGTTTGATGGAGATTTCCGTATTTGCCGATAGTGAAAGGGGGTATTTTTCACGTGATGCTGCCGCAGCTATTTCCAGGGTAAAAGTCTGTTCATACTCCATATTGCGGGGAAGTTCAAAAGTCACTTTCACCGCATCATTCCCCTTGGGATTTCGATAGGGAAAAGCAAATCCCAGTTTCCAGAAATAATCCTGCATTTTATCGACATACTCTATTGATGGTCCCCCTTCAGCACTGGAAGTAAAAGCCTGCTCTCTTAAGGTATAGCCGGTATAGACATCACATTTTTCGCTGCTCACCGTTCCTTTGTCGCTTATACCCGCAGAAATTTTTAACAGAGGGAAATACGATACGCTTATCGATACCGGAATTCCGGCCTTTACCGTAATATTTTTCGATGCGGGTGTTTTGTATCCCGGAAGATCTCCAAAGGAGACGGTATGATCTCCGATGGTCAGTTTTCCTTCAAAATTCCCTTCTCCAGCAAGCTCACCATTAATAAAAATTCGGGATTTAGGGGGATTCGCCGAGATCCGCACCAGCTGTTCGCGGGAAACCAGTCGAAAACTGGCATTCCCGGAAGGATTCATCCGGGTAAGAGTCACTTCAATAAGACCGGGCTTTGTTTCAAAACCTTCTTTTTCAATGCTGAGAGAATATGTTCCCAGTGGCAATTGCGTGAAAATATAATCTGTTTTATCTCCGGAATATTTTCCATTCAGGTAGATCCTGGCACCCTTGATATCCGAAGTAACTGCAATGCTGCCTATTTTTCCGGCCGGTCCGGAAATGATGCTGCGATCTTTCGGAGTTACCGGGATCATCTGCACGTTCACGATGGAGGTATCTCCCGGCAGGATATCTACCTGTTTCTCTGCAGGGCTGGCCACAAATCCTTCTTTATTAAAGCTGACTTTATGCTGTCCGTTTGCAAGTGAAATCACGGGATTTTCAGAAAGAAGGCCGAAATAACGGTCGTTTACAAATATTTTCATATCCGGTTGATGCCCGAAGACCTTCAGATAGCCGGTTACTTCAGACCGCAAAGGCATTAAATTGAAATTTAGCGTCACCAGAGAATCAGAAGTAATCTCAACATCCATGTGCTGAGGAACTGTAGAATATCCCTCTTTCACCACGCTGATACGGTGAGGACCTTCGGGAATATTTTTCAATATTTTATTGGTATATCCAAGAAATTTCGAACCATCCGTGTAGATTCGAGCGGAAGGGATATTACTATGTGCCAGAAGTTTTCCTTCATGTGAACCATCCATCTGCCAGATCCAGAAAAAACCGAAAAGAGCCACCAGGGCAATTGCAGCCACCAGAATTGTCACCCGCTTCCATATGGCCTCGCTGCTGAAATCCAGGGTGAGTGGAATATTTTTTAATTCATCCCGGTTCAGTTCATAGGTCCATTGTTCAGGCAGATTTTCAGCGGTATCCGGGTGAATTCCACCCAGGAACTTTTCTTCCAGGAACTGCCGGAAATGAAGCCTGATTTCTTTTTCTGCCGTTGGCAGTTTATTCAGATTTATTTTCCGTTTCAGGCGAAAACGCTTTTTCAGGCTATCCCAGGTCGAAAAAGAATAGAGAAAGAATTCGTGTTGTTTCAGCGCTTCCGGTTGTTTCATCCAGCGAATTTCGCCCAGATGATTCATATAAAGCAGATATTCCGGCCTGGAAGCAAAAAATCTTTCAAACTCTTCCGCTTTGATCCGCTGAATATCTCGATAACTGAGAGGTATTTTTTCTTTCATTCTAAAAATTACCAGGAATAAAATACGGTATATCGCAA